>JBEULO010000015.1:0-6892 GCA_041287225.1 Thermoproteus sp. | reverse complement strand
CGCGCCCGACCCCCGCACCTCCCTCGCGGCGGCCGCCTTGGAGCCCCATGCCGTAGCTGTAGAGCCGCCGGAACTTATAGGCACAGGCCGCGCCGTGTCTAAATACAAGCCCGAGACCGTAGTCAAGACGGTGGAGCTGGTCTCGGCCCACTTCCCCCAGGTGGCGGTGATCACAGGCGCCGGCATTGAGAGCGGCGAGGACGTAGCGGCGGCCCTCAAGTTGGGGACCAGAGGCGTGTTGTTGGCGAGCGCGGCCGTCAAGGCGAAAGACCCCTACCAAAAAATACGCGAGTTGGCGGACCCCTTGAGGCTTTAAGCCTTCCCTCCAGTACCTAGCGCCAACAAGCCTCTTATGAAGTAGCGGCCCAGAGCCACGAAGACCAACAACGGAGGTAGGGACGCCACCAACGCCGCTGCGTACATCTGGTTGTACACATTGCCGGTCTGGCCTGTGAAGCTGAATAGCGTCAACATGACGTGTTTCGTATAGCCTCTAGTGAGCACTAACGGTATGAAGAGGTTGTTCCACCCCTGTATGGTCAGAAATATCGCAGTGGAGACGTAGCCGGGCCCCATCAACGGCAGGACGACACGTCTAAATAGGGTGAACTCAGAGGCGCCGTCTATCTCGGCGGCCTCTACCACCTGCCTTGGCAGAGCCGTCATGAATATATACATCATGAGGGTCGCGAACGGTATGTAGAATATCGAGAAGGCCAGCGCCAAGCCCCAAAGCGTGTTGTAGAGCCCTATAGACCTCATGAAGTCCACTAGCGGCACCAACGTGACTTGGTAGGGCAGATATGTCGCGACGGCTATAGCTATTACGAGCCCACCTCTCAACGCCCCGACCAGCCTCAACAAGGCGTATGCCCCCATGGCGCCCACCAAGGTCGATATGAGAGCCACCGGGATCACTACAACGGCCGTATTCGCAAGGGGCACGGCCAAAAGCTCGCTTGCAGAGACTAAACTGCTTATATCGATAGATGTAGGGGGCGATAGGACCGAGCTGGACATGACTTCAGAGAGGTTCTTCAACGAGCCTACCACCATGGCGTATAGCGGGAGGGCCCACAACACCCCCACGACGATAATTACAGCATAGGCGACGGCAGTCTGCACCCTCATATCCTCAACCACCTCTTAAAGCCTATCGTGGAGTAGGGCACAACTATCGCCGCGGAAAGCGCCAAAATGACCACAGCAGTTGCGCTGGCAGTAGCGAAATACAACGTGGCGAACTTAAAGAATGTATATATCACTAACGTCATTACGAAGGGGTTTAGGAACAACATGGTGTAGGGGAGGTCGAACATCTGTATGGCGAAGAGGGTATAAAACACAGTGGCTATAATCAAAGCTTGTCTTGACTGGGGCACCACCACCCTCAACATTATGTGTAATGTACTGGCCCCGTCGACATATGCGCTCTCTATCTGGGACTTATCCACGTTATAGAACATGGCGAGGTAGAACAAAACGCCGAGGCCCGTATAGACCCATACCGACACCAGCGCGGCGCTCCAAAAGGCGTTATTGCCCTGTAGCCAATAGATCTTCACGTCGAGGACCGCGTCGATCCCCCTATTTATATCGAATAGCCAGCGCCATATTATCCCAGAGGCGACCAACGAGACGGCGAGCGGGTATATGTAGAAGGCGGTCGCTATGTTCCGAGCCCTCGCGCTTTCTAGGTTGTATATGGCCGAGGCTATCAACAAGGCCATCAAATTGCCGGCGCCTACTAGCACTACTACCCACAACAACGTCCTGACTAACGAGGAGGTGAAGTCGGGGTCTGAGAACAACGAGGCGAAGGTCTCCAGCCCGACGAATTGAGGTCTCGGGTGCAATATCGAGTAGTTAGTTAGAGATATATAGAAGTTCCATAATATAAAATAATATAAGATTCCAGAAAAAATAAAAACTGGTATCAAGAAAAAAATAAGTTGTATTTTCATTAGGTCGATGTGGCGTTGCCCCAGAACTTATTGTTGGGGAATCCCATGTACCAACCGCTCCATTCTTGCTTCTCCGTGGCGAGGGCCTTGGCCACTGTGTTGTACCACAAATCGGTCCGCCCGGTCTGCGTCAATACGACGATCTGTTGCAATAAGTTCTGCCATACATCCGAGAACAAGCCTCCGTGGGTCAACGAGAAGACGTAGAACCTAGCCGACCTATACTGTTGGACCTCCCACTGCTGTACGGGGGTGGGGTAGATCGAAGTGCTTATGTTCTTGTAGGTGGCTATGGAGCCTTTTATCGGGTTGAATATCATCTGGCCTTGCGGACCGGCGAAGAATTTGGCGAACAACACGCCGTAGTTGGCCTCGGGGCCTACGGGCACGGCCACCGAGTCTATCACCAGGCTGTAGACCCCCTGCGTGCCAGGGAACGGCGCGAATATTATATCGCAGTTGGGCGTTATGTCGTCTACACTACACATAGTCACATTGGGATAGACGTTGTGTATCAGACCGACCGCCCAGTCGCCGTCCACATGGGCCAACGCCTTGCCCTGAACAACATCTGCCACAGCGCCAGTCCAATCGACGCCGGTCCAGTCGGGAGATAGGTATTTAGTGAGGTTAAGGTAGAGCTGAGTCGCCTGTATTATCGACGGGTCGTTGGGCGGCAGTGTGCCGTATAGGAACTGCATGAACTTATAGGGACCGCCTACGGCTAGGAATATATTCTCCCAAGTCTGTAATAGAGTGAACTGGTCGGCTCCGCCCAGTACTAGACAGGGTATACCGGCAGCGGCGGCCTTCTGGCATACAGCCAACAAGTCCTGTACTGTTGTGGGGACTGAAGCGCCTATTTTGTCCAGTAGGTGTTTGTTATATATAATTAAATTGGCCCTATGGACGTTTACAGGTAGGGAGAACATGCCGCCGTTGAGGGAACAAGCCCAGGCCACACCGGGGGCTTGTTGTATTAGGCCGATCTGCTGGGCCACAGAGGTCATATTGACGAAGGTGTTCGCCCCATTGGGCGCCGCGTAGATATAACTGATCATCTCAGGTCCGCAGTGGACTTGGAACGCTGCGGGAGGCTTGCCGGCTTGTATTAAGGTGAGTATTGCTATCTTTGCGTTGACGCCGGCGCCGCCGGGCACTGCGGTCTTTTCGACCTTTATGCCGTATATCTTAGAGAAGTTTCCTATCACAGCATCTACGGCAAACCTCTCCAGGCCTGCCCACCAGGTGTAGAAAGTTATTGTTGCGGGGCCTGTCGTGGTGGTCTGCGTGGTTGACGTGGTAGTTTGCGTTACTGGAGTCGTTGTGGACGTTATGGAGGGAGCGCTCTGTGTGGCGGTGGCCGTCGGCGGGGGCGATGGCCTTGTGGCCAAAATCGCCGCTATTATGGCTATAACTAGAACCACGACGATTATACCAACAATTACTGACGTACGCATGAATGTAGTATTTAGTATGACTTAAAGGATTTATTTCGTTAATAGCCGAAGATAAATGACGGCCCGGGCCCTATCTTTCGGCGAACAACGAAAGGAACTCGGCGTCGGCCGATATGGCCGCTTGCTCCTCGGCGATTTTCGCCATATAGTGTTCGCCCCGCTCCTTCAATATGGCCGCCACGGCGTCGGCGGTCGCCCTATCCACATGGGGCCTGGGGTACTGGAGGCCGATTCTGCCCACTGTGGCTTTGGCCAGAAGCCACATGGAGACGTGTTCGGCGCTCAGCGACGAGGGCTTCAAGCCGAGCCAGTAGAGCTCTCTCGTTAGGCCGTAGGCGAGGGACTTCAACATAAGCTCTCTATTCTCGGCGAAGAGCTCTCTATCTTCCCTCTCGATTTTTGCGCGCGCCGCCTCGGCCGCCTTTAAGTCCCCGTGGAACCTAGCCCTAGTCAACACCTCTACCACCTCCCTATCGGCCAGGAGGGGCCTAAAGGAGCCGTGTAGGACCGACAGCGCCAAAAAGGCCTGGTTGTAGACGACGCCCGTTATGAAGTTCTCCACGGCCCTGTCGGGGGCCAGCTCCTGTCGGGCCGAGCCGCTGACGAGGGCCTCCAAGTCCTCCACAGTCACGGGGTCGTAGAGGACGAGCTCGCCGTTTATGAAGACCGCGGGGATGCCCACAGCCATGCGCCTCAGATGGGGAAAAGAGGCGGGTACGAACTCGACGGGGAGCCCCCTGGCCTTGACGCCTCTGAAGAGCTTCCAGCTCGAGGCGCAGGTGTGGTGTATCGCCACAGAGATCATGGCCCGGGAGGCGCCTCCCTATTTATCTTTTGACGCGCCTCGGCCTCCCTCTCGTACCTCTCTCTGGCCATCCACTGGATCACCTCGGCTATATGGCCCATCTTTTTCTCCTCTAATATCTTGATCGCTTCGTCTACGCTCATGTCGGGCTTTACGCCGTAGGCCATTAACGTAAGCTCCACATCCGACAGGACGTCTCTCACCCTCAAGACCTTCAAGATGTCGCCGCTGGGGTTTATGGCGACGTACCGCCTCTTCCCCACCCTATAGGTCTGGACGAGCCCCCCCCTCTCCAGATAGAAGATATGCCACTGGGCCGCGCCGTAGGTCAGGCCCAAGGCCTTGGCGATCTGGTAGACGGTCTGGGGCCCCTCCCTCTTGAGGACGTCGAGTATTTTGGCCTTTATCTCATCCACGTGATAAGTAACGAAAAGTATTTAAAATATTAGCCGAAACTCAGCCTTATGGGCTTGACGTAGCTGTCCACAAGCTCTACGCGCAGGCCCCTCTCCTCTAGGAACCTCCTGACTTGTCCCGGCTCCACGTCCGGCGGGACCACCACATAGGCGAGCCTCTCGTCTACGTCGTATGTGGACGCCACGACGTAGGGAGGGAGGTCCGACTCGACGAGTTCTTTTATCCTCCAGGGGTCGCCGCGCCCCAAAGAAAAGACGTAATGGGGCAGTACGACCTCGTACCCCAAGTCCATGACCCTCCTTATCGCTTCTGCAGGGCTTATATCCTTCTCGTTAATTTCTAGAACCACGCGGTCGCCATCGAGGTAGGCGTTATAAATGCCGGGCACAGCCATCAACATCTGGACCATCGCCTCGTCGGCATAAGAGCGGGAGGCCAAGCGGATCGAGACCGCCTTCATGTCCCCCCGGCCCTCTTTAATAGGTAGGCGAGGAGGAGCGACAAGGCGAAGTTCTGGAGCGGGCCGGCCAAGCCCTCCAGGCCGAGGCGCGTCGTGCCGATTCCGACGAGCCCTATCAGCGCTAGGGCCAGGCCGAATATGGCGCCTATAGAGTACCAGGGTAGCTTCAATCTATCCCAGACCGCCGCCATAATTAGGCCGATTATCGTGAAGAGGATTAGGGGGCCTATAAGGGCCGCCACATAGGCCGTAGCCATTGCGATTTGCAGTATTTGTTCCATCTGCGCAGGCGCGATCGCCGCCCCCGAGCTGGCGGCCGCTCGGGCCAGCTCCTGCCGCATCAAAGCCGCGACGAGATCCCTCTGGAGATAAAGAGCCGCCACGGCGATGGCGCCATCGACGAGCCCCACCAAGGCGCCCCACTTGGCTCCGACGCTCAACTTCATATATGGAAGCCAATCTGCCTTTATAAGCCTTAGCGCGTTGCCTCCAGCCGGCTCCCACGAGTCGTAACGACCCCATTAGCCGACCGGCCGCTCTGCGTCCATTCGCCGCGCCTCTATCGGACGGGAGTCGCTGGCGCCGAAACTACGACGTCGCGAGCCATGGGCATATCTAGGACTAGTTTGGCCCGATATTGAAGCGAAGGCGCCAGGCCGGCCAAGTCCTTACGGAAGACATCCTTTAGTTTCAAGCCCGTCGGCCCCGCCACTATCAGGTCGAACGGACCTCCGGCGAAGTCGAACCTCTTCGCCTCTTGGCCTCTCTGGACTTCAAGCAGCCTTATCGTCTTCTTCTCGTGGGGCAACGACACCTCTAGCTCCAGCCTCGCCTTGCGGGCCTTGATGAGCCACGCCTCCACGGACGCCTCGACAAGACCGGGGCCCGCCGGGCGTAGGGACGTTTTGGCCATATCGCCGAATTCGGAAGAGGCGGAGAGCTCGGACGACAGAGAATAGGCCTCCTCGGGCACTATGGCCGCCACATAGAGGCCCCTACAGCAGTCGTCCTCGATGCGGTAGGCATAGGCCTTCAAGTACTCCCAGTTGGGGCCGGAGACGTAGACATACCTGCCGGGCCTCACGGCGCCCGCGACGGAGGGCTCCAGCGGCTCGAAGCGGACCCAAGATTTGCTCCTCCTTCCGGCACTTAAATAAAACGTCTCCAGATAGCCCGCCGAGACGGCCAGAGGCCTCCCCCCGTCGAGCGCCTTGAGGAGGGCCTCTACCCGTCTAGTCTTTCTGAAGTAGCTGAACACGCCCAACGCGGTTATAGGGGACAAGATGGCGACGACTATTAACGGCACGGGCCATTGTGCCAACAGAAAAGGCGACGTGAAGGCCCAGAAGAACGCCAAGCCCAACAGCTCCCATTCGTTTACGCCGACGACTACACGCGGCCTATCCACAGTCCATATTACATCCTTATATTATTAGCTCTTCGTAGCTATTCGGCCGTACGCCAACAGTAGGTCCGCCCCGTGCCGTAAATTTCCTATTTTCTAGGGACACCGGCCGGCTATCCCCCAAGGACGAGATTCTTGGTTAAATCAACGAGCTGTAGCCCACCGTCGTCGCACCTCGACGAATTGCGGCTCCACGTCGCACGTGTAGCCGCGGACCGCTGCCCACAACGCAGAAAACGGAGGCCGAGAGAGAGCGAACCACCTTACGGGAGGCGGTCCGTTTTTTGATCGGCGCAGTCCGCCTGTCGATTGGAGAAAAAATTTTAAAAACGGCCAGTATCAATGCATGACAGCGGCGGTAGTCTAGCCTGGTTTAGGATG
>JBEULO010000149.1:0-10862 GCA_041287225.1 Thermoproteus sp. | reverse complement strand
TTATAAAGGTCCTAATGGTACTAGCGTTAGCGGGTATTGGGAGCAGTGCCAGCTAAATCTTATGTAGCCATACAAATGAGCGGCGTCGTCGCGGGTTGTGTGGAGGCAGATATTATTTATCTCCTACAACGGCTTATAGCACATTGACAATTACATAAAACCTTTAAAAGCTAGATCTTTTTAAGTTTCCATGAGTTCTCGTCTCGTCAATATAGCTTTATCAATTATATTGTTTATGTTCATGTTATCTCCAGTAATGCTATTTATAACTTCGTACGACGTTATTTCTAAATGCGGAGGGCTGACCGATATGAGCGTGGTCTATGTCAATCGGACCGAATACCAACAGCTGTCGTCTCTGCTGGCGGGTATGGGCGTTAAATATGAGAAGTGGGGCCCCGACACTATAGCCGGCGGGATGGTGATTTGCGCCGATGTGCTGAACTTAAACCGGACATATGCCGTGCTCACAACACAGCCGCACCGCGTCGAGGTTTGGTACCTCCTCTCCCCGCCTAGATACGTGCCGCCCAATGTGGTCTACGTCGGATATCCGAGGGGGCTCTACATAGCGCTGGGGGCCCTTGGGATCGCCCTCGTCGCGGCGGCCTCTTGGCATTTCGGCAGGCGCGGACTGAAGAACTACTTCCTGAAGCCGTATCTGTTATCCCTCGCGTTTGGAGGAGCCGAGTTTGGGTTCATAGTAGCCAACGGCGGCATCTACAACATCTATACTCTAAGCTTTATCGTCTCGATAGTCATACCGCCAACGTTCTATTACTTAGGACGTACCAAATTTTTCCTTATACCTCCGAGCCGTAAGTCCCACAGGTAGCGTGCTGGCGGATGCGCCGATCTCCCACCTTAGCCGCACGGCCCCCGGCAGGTCCGCCGTAGAGGTGGACTATTCGGAAGTTCCGCCTCTACGACCAGCGGCGACGGGAGGAGGTCCATATAGACGGACCCCTCCAGAGCAACCGGGAAGGGGTCCGTAAGTTAGAGCTGTCCGGACTCGTATACGGCCCTCTTTTTTATGTAGCTGTCGACCTTCCCTATCTCTCTCGCCGGGACGCCGGCCACCACCACGCCCGGCGGGACGTCTCTGGCGACTACAGCGCCTGCGGCCACCACTGCCCCCTCGCCTATCTCCACGCCGGCGATTAGGGTGGAGTTGGCGCCTATTACGGCGCCTCTCCTTATCACGACGGGGTCGAGCCTTCTGCTCGGCGGATATTTGTCGTTGGTTATCACCGCGTTGGGCCCTATGAATACGTCGTCCTCAACGATCGTGCCGTTCGGTATGTAGACCATCGACTGTATCCAGGCGTTCCTGCCTATCTTGACCCCCTTCTCGATTATGGAGCCGGTCCCTATCCTCACGCCGTCGCCTATCACGGTCTCCTCTCTAATCAGGACGTTGTGGCCCAGCTCCACGCCGGAGCCCAAGACCGTCTTCTCGTATATGATAGAGCCCCTCCTCAAGATCGCCCTCTCGCCTATTTTGGCCCCCTCGCTTATTTCGTCCAGCGCCTTGAAGTCGCCTAGGATTTTGGCCCTAGTCGGATAGCCCACGACCACTGCGTCTACGAAGGAGCCCTCGCCCACCACCGAGGGGCCTAGTATTACCGCCTCGGGGTCGACGTATTTGGCCTTGACTATCGCCCTGGCAGATTTGAGCCCCATGGCTATACACCAACTATTTAAGGATAACACATCTGTAGGCCATGGCCGATCTGGCGCCTGAGGATTTGCTCCAAGACGTCTTGAGGGAGCTCGTGGAGATGAGGAGGTCCCTATCGGCCTTGTCGAAACAGATCGCAGACGTCGCGGCTAGAGTCGAGAAGGCCCAACAACAACCTCCGCCTCCCCCGCCGGCGCCGCCCAGCGTCGAGGCGCCCATATCTAGAATACAAGAGGCGGCCGATAGGATAGACGCCGTGTTGCAGAAGGCGTTGGAGGAGCTCTCCTACCAGAGGGAGGTACTGATGGAGGAGCTGAGGCGGCGGGACGCCCTATGCGAGTCCCTCCTGGAGAGGATAGCCGCGTTGCAGGCAGAGCTGGAAAGGTTGCGGACAATTCAAAGTAAATAATTTAAAGCCGTCGAGAAGACGTTTTGTGTTCAGGAGGGAGGACGCCAAGAAGATCGAAGACGCCATAGCCAGGATAGACTCGGCGTTGAGCTCGATAAACACGAGCCTCAACGAGCTCAGAGGGGCGGTCCCCCCGGATTTGAGAAGCAACCTACTCGAGTTGCGTAAGTCGATAGACGGCCTCTCTAGCGTCATTTCTAGAAGCGTCAAGGACCTCGTCGACGGCGTGGCTAGGCTCAACGAGGTCGTGAGGGGCATGTCGGACTTGGCCTCTAAGCAGAAAGAGCTCATGGACGTAATGGAGCAGTTGAGGGGCTCGGCCGCCCAGGTGGTAAACGCCGCCGATTCTCTGACCAGATCCCTCGCGTCGGTCAACGACCTGCTGGCCAAACTCGGCGACGTCTCGTCGTCGCTGGAGGCCCTCAACGGCTCGGCCGCACAGATTAGGACCATAGCCGCCTCCATGTTGGAGCTCACCCGCGAGTTTACCGCCAAGATGCAGGACTACGAGAACAAGTTGAAGCAGTTGGCCTATAGGGAGGCCGAGCTGAAGGCGAGAGAGGAGGCGTTGAGGAAGAGGGAGGGCGAGCTCGAGGCGTTGGCGCAAGACTTGAAGAAGCTCGCCGACGTCTCGACGACCGCCCGCCCCCTATTCGACGACCTCAGAAATATGTTGTCTAAATACGCCTCGATGTTGCAGGAGCTCGAGGAGAGGGAGAAGGCGTTGAGGAGCCGCGAGGAGGAGCTCATAAGGCGCGACTTGGACCTCAAGAAGATGCAACAAGAGCTCGAGGCCAAAAAGGCAGAGCTGGACCAGAGGGAGGCCCGCGTGAAGGAGCTAGAGGAGAGGGGCAGGGAGGCCGAGGCCAAATTGAAGGAGCTCGAGGCCAAAAAGGCAGAGCTGGAACAACTGGGGCGGGACGTAGAGGCCAAGAGGAAGGAGTTGGAGGAGCTCGTCGTCAAGTACAAGAACATAGAGGAGGCCTTGAGGAGCAAGGAGGCCGAGTACGCCAAGATGGAGGACTACGTGAGGCGTAAAGAGATGGAGCTCATGGACGGGCTGGCGCCCTTCGCCAGAAGGCTCATAGAAGAGGAGGCGCGGCTGGCCGAATGGCAGAAGAGGCTGTTGGAGCAAGAGAGGGAAGTACTCTCCTTCTACAGGTCGCTCCTGCTGAGGGAGGCCGCCGTCGCCGAGATGAAAAACCGCCTCGACGAATGTAGGAGGAGGCTCGAAGAGCTGGAGAAGAGGGGCTGACGGCGTTTTAGCCGAAGACGGAGGGGGCCACGTGGGAGATTATGGAATATCCCAACGCGATTATCGACAGGGCGAATAGCGCCATCAATAGGGCCATGAGCGCCTTGAGCTCCGCCGCCTCCCTCTCATTGGCCGCTATGTCCAGAGATGCCGCGGCGTCGCGCCTCCCCAAGACGAAGAGCACCACGTCTATTACCGCCAGGAGTAGGTAGACCGGCAACGCCTGCGGCGCCGAGACGCCCCTAAGTATCAAGGCCGACGCTAACGCCACCAACGAGAACAATATAGACGCAGTTGCGAACTTCACGCAAAGCGCGGCCCGTCTATACTTAAATGTTGTCCTTATTTGCCTCCGAGCCCAAATCGGCGATGTTGGCTGCGTTGTACCTGCTCTTGAACTCCACGTTGATGGCGATACAAGTGCCCTACGTGCCCTACACCTACAGTATATATCTAGGCGGATGCGCCAACTTCACGGCCTATCTCGACCCGTTGTCGGGCTACGGCATAAGCGCCGTATACGTCGTGGACCAATACGGACAGGCCAAGAGGGCGCTCCTGGCCCCCTACAGCACGCCGACCTACACGTCGGGCTATATCTGCGGGTCCTTCCTCTCGGTGGTGGTGGACAAATGGAGGGCCGTAGGCCCCTTGATACCCATCTCCTACGGGAGCCCCACCGCGGGCAGTCTGATAGGGCCGGTCCAGCTCAACGTGACCGACGCGGCGTTGATCCAAATAAAGTCGCTTTATAGGCCCAACGTGACGGGCTCCTTCATCTACAAGATAGGAGAACAAAACGCGTTGGGGGTCTACTTCGTCGAGTATTTGGCTTACGGCGGACAGGTGACCATATCGGGCTACGGGCTCGTCAACGTGACGCCTATATATTTCTCCTCGAGCGCGCCTGACTACTACGTATACGTCCCGGAGCCCGGCACCAACGTGTCGGGCGGCTACCCGCTGGCCGTGTCGGGCCTGCGCTTCGCCCCCTCGCAGATATACCTCTTGGGCAGGCCCACGTTGATTGTCAGACAGGTCGAGATACCTGTAGAGGGTCAGTGCGGAGGCGTCGCCTACGTCTCCAACCCCCTGGCCAGGCCCGTGGCGGTGATGGTCCAGCTGAACGACGGCGAGAGCTATGTGGTCCAGAGCCCCGAGTTCCCGAAGGCCATAAACACCACGGTCCTCCTCGGCGTCAATGCCACCGACCTGACGGGGACTCCTCTATCGGCCTACAACCTAACGGTCTACCCCACGACGGACGGAGGGGCGCCTATAGGGAGGTGTCTAGTCAGCGGAGTCGACTACTACGTGGCGGTGGTCCTCAACAACTCGACGTTCTACTACCCGGCCTCGATCGTGGGGGGATATCTGGTGGCCCATACCGATATAGTGAGGCCGAGGGCCGTAGTGTACGGCTGGGGGAACGCCGTAGTGGAGCCTACGATAACTAGGGCCGGCGCCAACGTCACCGTATATGTCGAGCTGAACGGCACGGTCATAGGCGTCTATACGCTCAAGGCGCAACCAGTATTGGCCATAAACGACACGAATCTGGCCAGGAGGGTCCGCGTGGTGGACATATTGGGCGCCCCCCTAGACGGCTTCGAGGTCGTCGAGGGCAATCTGGCCTTTAGAGGCGCAGACGGCGTGGCCACGATAATACCCACATCCAACATAGTGGTCGTGCGCTACCGCGGCGTCGAGTATTTAGTCCAGCTGAGCGACACCATCAGACTGCCAGTACTGACGAGAGGAAGCGTCGTGAAGGTCCTGGCGGCGTCCATTATCGCCGGGACTGCGGCAGGCCTCGCCTTGATGAAGCGCGGAGGGGAGAAGAAAGGGAGGGGGGAGCCCGAAGAGGTCGTCGAGGTCTAACGGACGGATGGAAATCTTTTTAATAACATAACAGTGGGAAGCCGATGTTGTTACAAACCACGGCCACAACGGGCGGCGCCAGCTTGTGGTATTGGATCATCACCACTATAGTGTGGTTTATGGCCATCTATATATATCAAGAATTCTATTACATACAGAGGCCCCTCTGGCAGATAGGGGGGTTCCTGTCCTATCTGGGCCAGATGATAAGGACGGCCTCCAGCGATGTGGGCAACTATCTGGAGAAGATGAAGAAGGAGGGAGTAGGCCGCAAAGACGTCGAGGACGTAATAAGGAAGATGTTGGACTTCACGGTCATACCCCCCACAAGCCTCGACCCCTTCGGCATAGTGCCCAAATATAAGAACATCCTAAACGCCTACGAGTCCACATCGGAGGCCGAGGTGGCCAAATTGATAGGCGATAGGGACACCGCCGTTAAGAACGCCTCGACGGCGCTGGAGGCCCTCCGCGAGATAAACTACCTCTATAAGGTCGTAGACCACTACTACAGGATAGCTAAGAAGTACAAGCTGTACGTCTACGCCATGCAGCTCTCCATGTTGTTGCCCCTCCTCAAGGAGGTGTCCGACGCGCTGAACGGGGCGGTCTCCGCCTTCATGAAGGGAGTGCCTGTAGGCGACAGCGCGGGTCCGCTGGTGGCCTTCAACGTGATTAGGGCCTGCTCCGCGACGACCGCCCACGACGGGATAAAAGACACCGCCGTGGTCGAGTGCGACCTGGAGGGCAGAAAGCTGTATGTAGTCAAGGCGAGGGGGCCTGGGAGCACCGTCGGGAGGCCCGACGAGGGCGTGGAGTACGTCTTCGAGAAGCTCGGCGCCAGGCCTAAATATATAATCACGGTCGACGCCGCGTTGAAGCTGGAGGGCGAGAAGACCGGCGAGGTGGCGGAAGGCGTCGGCGTGGCCATGGGGGGAATCGGCGCCGAGAAGTTCAACATCGAGAGCGTAGCCACTAAATACGGCGTGCCGCTCTACGCCTTTCTGATAAAAATGAGGGAGGCCGAGGCCCTCACCGCGATGACCAAAGAGGTATACGACGCCGTCCAGACCGTCAGCAAGAGGGTAGTCGACTTCATAAAAGAGAGGGTACAGCCGGGCGAGGCGGTCCTCCTCGTCGGCGTCGGCAATACGGTCGGCGTAGCCCAATAGTCACATTTTGTAGGTAATTAGGGCGAAGACGGCAGTAGCCAACGCCATGAGCGCAAATACGGCGAGGGGGTGGTCCGCCAGGGGCAGATGCGATAGGTTCATCCCGTAGATACTGGATATCAATATGGCCGGCAACGCTATCGTGCCCACCAGCGTCATCCTCCTCATTGAGGTATTTATGGAGTTCTGGATCTGGCTGAGGTAGAGGAGGCGGAGGTCGAATAGGCTCCTCCGCAACGCCGAGGCCCTCCTGAACGCCGCCTTGGCCGCCTCGAAGGCCCTGGGCCTTATCAGGCCGAGGGCCTTCAGCTGTAGCGACAACGACCGCAGAGACGAGGCGTGGCCGTAGAGCGAATGGACTAGGTAGGAGAGGTCGTATATCTCCGTGGGCTCGACCCTGCGGTCCGACTCCAAGGCGTATTCCAGTCCGTCCAACATGGCCTCTATCCTGTCGGCGAGCGCGAAGAGGGAGCCGGCCGCGGCGGACACCGCCTGGTCGAGCGTCGCGAAGCGGCTGGGCTCGAGGGACCTGCCGTTTCGGTCTACCTTCATGGACACCTTCTCCTCGTATATATCGCCCTCCTTCAACTCCACTATTGGGAACTCCACCAGGTAGTTCCCCCCTTCTTCAGATACGACATACATGTGGGAAATTGCAGGGCGGTTAAAAAGCCCAGAAGACTTATAACTTGGAGGAGGTAGGGGGACATGGCTCCGCCTTTAAATAAGATCACGGACTACATATGGGAGATACCTAAGTCCTACAAACAGTGTATGAGAGTCCCCGTGAGGGTATTCGCAGACAGCGTGCTCTTGGAGAAAATGAAGACGGACATGACGTTGGAGCAGGGCGCCAATGTTGCTTGTCTCCCCGGCATATATAAGTACAGCATAGTGCTCCCCGACGGGCATCAAGGATACGGCTTCCCCATAGGGGGCGTCGCCGCGGTCGACGCGAACGAGGGCGTCATATCGCCGGGCGGGATAGGCTACGATATAAACTGCGGCGTGAGGGTCCTCCGGACCAACTTGACGGAGAAAGAGGTCAGGCCGAAGTTGAAGGAGCTGGTGGACGAGATCTTCAGGCTGGTGCCCCCCGGCGTGGGCGAGACCGGCCACTTGAAGCTGTCGATCTCGGAGTTCAATAGGGCCATCGCCGAAGGCGTCGAGTGGGCTATAGGCAAGGGCTTCGGCTGGCCTGAAGACAAGGAGTACATAGAGCAGAGGGGGTCTTGGGATCTGGCGGACCCCAGCAAGGTCTCCGACAGGGCCAAAAACAGGGGGAAGGACCAACTGGGCACTTTGGGCTCCGGCAACCACTTCTTGGAGGTACAGATAGTGGACAAAATATTCGACGAGAAGGCGGCGAGGGCTATGGGCATAGAACAAGAGGGGCAGGTCCTCGTCATGATCCATACGGGCAGTAGGGGCTTCGGCCACCAGGTCGCCACGGACTACTTGATGGTCATGGAGAGGAAGATGAGGGAGTGGGGCCTCCGCCTCCCCGACCGCGAGCTGGCCGCCGCGCCCCTCAGGGACAAGGTGGCCGAGGACTACTTGAAGGCCATGGCCGCCGCCGCCAACTTCGCCTGGACCAACAGGCAGATAATAATGCATTGGGTCAGAGAGGCCTTCAAGAGGGTCTTCGGCTCCATCGAGAAGGTCGGGCTGGAGATAGTCTACGACGTGGCCCACAATATAGCCAAACTGGAGGACCACGTGGTCGACGAAAACGGCACGGTCAAGAAGGTCTGGGTGCACCGCAAAGGCGCCACGAGGGCCTTCCCGCCGGGACATCCCGAAATACCCGCCAAATATAGGGAGATAGGCCAGCCCGTCTTGATACCGGGCTCTATGGGGAGCGCCTCCTGGATACTAGTGGGCACGCACGACGCCATGAGGGTCACCTTCGGGACCGCCCCACACGGCGCCGGCCGCATGTTGAGCAGAGAGGCGGCCATCAGGTCCTTCCCGCCCCAGAGGGTGAGGGCCGAGTTGGAGAAGAGGGGCATAATTGTGAGGAGCGCCGAGACCGAAGTGATAAGCGAAGAGGCGCCGGAGGCCTACAAGAACGTAGACCTCGTGGTCGAGACGGCCCACCAGGTGGGCTTCGCGAAGAAAGTAGTGAGGCAGAGGCCCATAGGCGTCGTCAAGGGCTAGGGCAGAGGGTCCAGCTCCTCTAGGCTCTGGGGGTCCAGCCTCGTCTTTCCGAGCCTCGCCTCGTCGAAGTCCTGCGTGGAGACGTAGAGCTGGGCCCCGCCGTCGTATATCCTCTCCACGACCCCATAGCCCACAAGCCTCCCGCCCCTATAGAGGCCGGCCAATATGTGCCTCAAATACCCCCTAGGCACCAAGAACTCACGGCCTCTGCCCTCGGGCCTCTCCACGTCGGCCGGGACGTACCTCCCCCAAGGGCACAGAAGGCCGTCGGCCCACTCGCAGGGGGAGAGGGCCTCCAGGCCAGCGTCGACCCTCGCGGCGAGCGATATGTGGCGCCTATAGGCGAGATTCCTAAGAGCCCTCCTCTCCTGGGGGCCCCTCGGGAGGACGTACTGAGGCCTCGAGACGACGGCGCCCCTCAGGACCCGCTCGCCTATATTCACCACGCGGGCGCCCGCGGCGTCGACTAGGGCTTTGAGCAACTGGACGCCCCTCCCGGCGGTCCACCCCGGCGTGTTTATCAAAACCAGGCGGGGGCCCTCGGCGAGGACCTCCTTGAGGCAGTAGGCGGCGCCGGCCACTAGGAACTCCTCCATCCCCTGGAGGCTCACAGAGCCCACGTAGTAGCCTCCGGCCGGCCGCAACTCGGATATATGGGGCGTCTGCGACGTCGAGCAGGCAAAGGAGACGAAGCCCGGCGGGCCTATGTCGGACTGGCCCACGTCGGCGTCGACCACACAGACGAGGCCCCTGCCCACGTGTAGGTTCAGGAGGAAGGTGGAGAGGGCGCTCTTCCCCGAGTCCGTGGGGCCCACCAGCGCGACCACTCCCTCCAGCTCCATCCTCCAGTCTTCAGGCACGGCGGGGCCCTTGACGAAGGCCACAGACCCGCCGTCGGCCTCGAAGGCGGCGGGCCCCTCGACGGGGTACTGCTTATATGGAGGCACTTCGAACCTCTCGAAGACGCCGCCGAAGACCTTACAGCCGCCGCTACAGACGACCTCGGCGGGCCCCCTCACGAGGGCCGTATAGCCCTCGGGGATCTCGACGCGGGGCACGGCCTAGAGGTGCGCCTTGAGCCAGTCCTCTATCTCCCTAACTATTGCCGACCTGATGGCGAAGTCCTCGAAGGTGTGGCCGCCCCTATCGAACGACACGAGCCTCTTGGGCGACTTGAGCCTCCTATAGAACTCCTCGGTGTGGGTGTAGGGCACCGCTTGGTCGTCCCTCGCGTGGATCAATAGGGTAGGCGCCTTTATGAGGTCCGCCACGTACATCAAGTTGTGGGACATCTGTTTGAGGAGGTTGGCCCTCTTCATCCTATAGGGGCCGAAATAGAAATACTCGCCGGAGCTCGCCCCCACGGCCTCAGCCAACGGAGTCCCCGAGGGGTTCACGGCCGGGGCCAACAAGACCAACGCCCCCACGGCCTCGGGGAATTTGAGGTAGGCGCTGAGGGCTACCGAGCCCCCCATGCTGAAGCCCACAAAGGCCAGCCTCTTGAAGCCGGACTCCAAGACGCCCCTGACTATAAACTCGGCGTCCTCCACCGCGTTGTCTATATCGAACTCCTCAAAGGGCCCCGAACTGTCGCCGTGGTTCCTATAGTCGAACCTGACCGTGGGGAAGCCCAAGGCGCAGAGAGACCTGGCGATATCTACGTAGAGCCTCCCCGCCTCTATATGGTCGCCAGTAAAGCCGTGGAACATCACCACAGCCGACTGCGAGCTTGCGGCAGGCCTCTCGACGACCCTAAAAATCCAGCCCCCCTTAAGGGGGACCGCCGACGGCTCGACCGCACAATCCATATAGAGGTGGAAGCTGGGGTATATAACGGCCCCTCGAGCAGGCGCCTAGGGGAAAAGTTTTAAAAGTGCTTCTGTCGTAGAGACCAGCCCCGGTAGTATAGCCCGGACTAGTATGCGGATGTTCTCTCCCACGGCGTTTCTATTTACTACGGCATGCCTAATTCAAGCCGCCGTAAAAAGTAGACGTAGACCCTCTTTTTAATTCTCCGCAGATGTGATGCGGCAAGTTAAGAGGCGTTTTTACAACGAGTTGTTTATCGGCTAGGCGTCTGTGGAGCGGGTTGCCTAGTTTTTCTCAACGATTAAAAACGACCGGTAGAATCAGCGGGCTCGTCTTTACCGGCGCCTAGTCACTACACAGCCGCCGGGGTGGGTTGATAATTTATTAAAAGTTTCAAAAAAGACTCCACTCTATGTTGTCGAGGTGGCGCTGTCCTCCGTTTCTTAACGGCGAATTTTCAACGTTTTCCACGTCCGTCCTTAAAAGAGCCTTGAT
>JBEULO010000148.1:6840-11001 GCA_041287225.1 Thermoproteus sp. | reverse complement strand
TCGTGGGTTCGAATCCCACCGGGCCCGCTTGCATCGCGTTTACGTAAACATTTACAGCTTATGAGCTGACGAGTATATAAAAACGGCATCTCTCAGTCTTGTGTATCAAGAGGCTTATCATCAAATAAATAGGGGGAGGGAAGCGGCCATGAAAATAATAGCGGAGATGACATACATGGGCCTCGTGGGGACGCTCTCTGTCCCGCCGTTTGGAGTTCTGCGCAGGCCTTTGGCGTCTGTTCTAAGCCCGGAGGTCCTGTCGGCGCTCGCTCTAGGAGTCATCAACGACGAGCCCGACGTAGTGTTGAACTCAAATCTCGGAATCAAGCTGGGCGGAGTCCCTGCGTGCGGCATGCTCTCAGAGAGATACCACGAGCTCGGCGTTTTGTGCGACCTGCTCAAAAGGAAGGGGAACAAGCCCCTCTATGCGGTCCTAGGCGAATTGGCGCCCAGTCTCGGCGTGGTCCTATCTAATCTAGGGTTTTCGGAGGGAGACCTCCTAATTTCCGCCTTTAGGGTCCTAGAGGGCGAAGCCAACTCGATAGAACAAGCCAGGCTCTTTAAACAATACGACGAGTGGGGTCTCTACGCCCATATCAACGTTCGACGTAGCGGGCAGAGGACCGGATAAGCCGCACTTTTTTTCTGACATCCTCGGCCGCCTCGCCCATAACTGCCCTATATCCGTCCCAAAACGCCTCTTCGTATTCCCTACCCCTATCGCCGTACGTATCGAGAATTCTTATTAGTACGTTGACGTCCCGCGCGAACTCCAAATAGGCCTTCTTGCCGCCTACGAAATAGCCCAGCCCCATGTCTATCACAAAGGGCTTGACGCCGTCGCGATATATTATATTCGTCAGGGCCAAATCGCCGTGGACGATACCTGCGCTGTGCAACCTCGCCGCTATAGAGCCGACGTCGTGTAGTACATCTCGCCCCGACTCCAATAGGCTTTTGGCGGTGGGCCCATCGATGTGCTCCATAACTATGACGGCCTCCTCCAAGTCGAAAAAATAAACTGCAGGCACATCGACGCCGACCTCGCGGGCCCTCGCCATGAGTCTCACCTCGTTCAACGTCCTCCTGGCCCGAATAGCCCTATCCAGCTCCGGGTCCCTATATGGCTTAGGTTTTCTTATCTTTACGACTGCCCTCATGCCGAACCAATCCGCCGCGTATAGATCGGCCTCCGCGCCTCTAGCTATAAGGCGCATGGTAAAAATTTAATGGGAAATAAAGAAGTGTGGCAAATATACAGGCCCGACGCAGTGGCGGTATGGAACGACGAAGCCGTCAAACGTAAGCTCTATTGGTACTATTTAGTGATGAAGGACGCGGCCCCCGCGAAGTATCACATAGCGGCGCGCATAGAGGCTCCGCGGGACTATAGATCTATGGGCGACGCGGAGCTCTGGAAGATCCACGAGGAGCTAGGCAGAGAGTTCGACGAGGAGTGGTCGGCCCAGAGGGAAAAGCCGAACTACTCGATTGTGGGCAGAAACGTGGAGTCTCCCTCCCTACTCGACGTGAAGATAGAACTGGCCCGTAGGGAGTTGAAGCACTGTAGGCTCTGCGAGAGGCGATGCGGCGTAGATAGGACCAAGAGGAGGGGGGCATGTATGCTCGACGACAAGCCCAGAGTCGCCAGTTGGTTCCACCATCTAGGCGAGGAGGCCCCCCTAGTGCCCTCGGGCACAATATTCTTCTCGGGGTGTAACTTCAGGTGCGTCTACTGCCAGAACTGGGACATATCGCAGAGGCCGGAAAACGGCGTAGAGACGACGCCACGTCAATTGGCTTTGATACAGATAAGGCTGAGGGCCGAAGGCGCTAGGAACATAAATTGGGTCGGCGGGGAGCCGACGCCGAATATACACGCCATATTGGAGTCTCTAGGGGAATTGGCGCGCAGGAGGGCCAACGTGCCCCAGTTATGGAACTCCAATATGTACTTGACGCCGGAGGGCTTGAGTTTAATACTACACGTAATGGACATATGGCTTCCTGACTTCAAGTACGGAAACGACGCATGTGCGTTGAGGTACTCGGTGGCGCCTAGATATGTGGAGGTCGTGTCCAGAAACCTCTCGGCTATATGTAGGCGCGGCGAAAACGTGATAATAAGGCACTTGGTGTTGCCGGGACATATAAGTTGTTGCACAAAGCCGGTGCTCAAATGGATAGCACAAAACTGCCCCAACGCGTTAGTCAACATAATGGACCAATACCGCCCGGACTACCTAGTCCCAAACATGACGAGGTATTCCGACATAAACAGGACCGTCTCGGAGGAGGAGATGGAGGAGGCGTACAGATATGCAGACGAGCTGGGCCTCGTATGGCGGCCAGTCAGTTAATTTTTAAAGACGTCAGTTCCAAAAAATGAAGGGCCCGTAGCTCAGCATGGATAGAGCGGCGGTGGAGCTCGGCCCACGCCAGTTCCGTCGTGCCTCCTAAGCCGTAGGTCGTGGGTTCGAATCCCACCGGGCCCGCTGATTCTGTATCCAAATTAATATTGTACTTTAAAGTAATAAATAATATATACTATTGATGTATAGTTATCATGAACTTTTAGATAAAGTGTAGTAAATTATATATTTAATATTAATAATTTCATTATTTTAATAATTCTAGAATTTACCGACAAAAACTTGTTAGATTCGGTCTGTATGTACAAGCTATGCGAGTTATATGATAAATGTAGTGTAGAATGATCCCGGGGTTGATATATGAGATATAAATTAACTTAATTATGTTTTGATATTTAAATAATCTCATAATATCATCTAGAAATAATTAAAAATATTAAAGTTTACTGTCTTTTATGAGGGCAGTTGTGCAATTAAGTTCGGAATTTCGCTGGGGCGGACTGCAGGTATTCCTAGCTCAATAGATTTATAGCGAGTGTACTCATCTATGTTTGTATTAACTGACATAATGCCAATTCTCAACGCCTCCACGACATTGTATAAGTTATCATCGAATAAAACCGAATTATTTTTGAAACTTGCCACCATATCGCCCTTGAGGGGTCCATAGCCCGAATCCCTACCTATAATGTTATCAATTTCTATTTTTAACCTACGTACTACTTCTTGGGCGATATTTTGACTTTGAAATGTTACAATATAATATAAAAAATTATGAGATTTTTTAAGTTCATTTAATTTTTTTATATTTACTAAAGGTTTTAAGGATTTTATGCCATCTGTCTCTATTTCTGCTAGCAACTCGGAAGCTTTATTATACATCTCTTTGTCTTTATTCCATAATTTGTATAATCCTCCTATAATGGTATCTCTTTTCTTGATATATCCCTTAGAGACGAGAGAGGCATGGGCGTTTTTCCAGTCTATTTCTAGTCGAACTAGAGTTCCATCTAAATCAAATAATACTATTTTATAATCTTTTTTTCTTAAAAGGACGGGGGTAGCTTTCATATATTTTTCATGGTGACGTATCCAGGAATCTCTATATTTTTTAAAAAAGCTCAGCCTAACGGAAAGTGTAGCTAAAGTCCTTATTGGATCTGTTAAATCTATATCACTACTTATGAGCTTGCTTCTATATAACATTTTGGAATATACTTTAGGTAATCTTGCTATATAATAAAGTCCATCTGCTAAGAAGAAGTATTCACCATATCTTACAAATAAACCACGAACAATTTCAAGAGCTCTTTCTTTTCCCTCTAAATACGCTAAAGCTAGAATTGCTGGAAAATGATATCCTAAAGAAACAGGAAGAGCTAAACTCCCCCAAAATTTAGGGTTTATCTCTATTAGGTAATATTCATCCTTATAGGGATCCCACTTGGTCTCCACCATTATGGGTCCTGTCCACTTAAGTCTTTCAATTACTTTACGGCCTATTTTAAAGAGAAGAGGGTCCATTACAGGTCCTCTAGCGCCGATGCTGGCCCCGCCAACGGGCTCCTGTTCGACAAGCCGCTCATGTGTAAATTCAAGTAACACCTCGCCATTCCATGCAACAGCAAAGTATCCTCTGCCAACCCCCACGATGTACTCCTGAACCAAACAAGGCGCTCTTTCAAGGGCCTTTTGCGTTGCCTCAGCTATGTCGAGGAAAAATTCAGGCCGTGAGGCGTCGCTCAGTCCCTTCACTACTAAAGGTGGTCTTAAATGGGAAAAATCAACC
>JBEULO010000148.1:0-6740 GCA_041287225.1 Thermoproteus sp. | reverse complement strand
TATGAGAACTGTTTTTCCCAGAGTTTAATAATCTCAAATGCGCTTGCAAGATAGGCTTTTTCATCGCGAAAGTATTTAAGTAATGATATATAAAGTTTATGCCAATCATGAGATAATAATGGATCAAATCTATTATTATGCCATAATAATACGAGAACTCCCCCTACTTGTTTTATTTGTCTAGTTAGTCTTTTTACAAGAAAAAATGCAGAATTTATATCTAACTTCATATATGTCTGTAAAGTTGTGTCCATTACGGACAGCGGAAGTTCCCAAATGTCTATTATGGTTCCCTCTCTAGTCGCTGGCTTAAAGGGGTGACACACCCCGTTCCTGAAGCCCGCCGCATCGGCATAACCATAAGTTGAATCGTATATGAAAAAGCGGGACAATAAAAGCCAGCTGTGCGGCACATCAAACCGTAAGAAATGATTCCTTATACCTACTACATGCTTTACATACCTCTCTAGTTTCTGCTTCTCTGTTTGTATTTTTCTAGGGTCATTATATGAAAAATAGCCTGCGTGAAGTCCTACCTCCCATCCCTTATCTTCGGCTTCAGCAATATCTTCGGCAATTAGTTCTAACTTGACCCCGGCCATATAATCTTGTCTATTCACTAATACAAAAAAAGTAGATTTTGCATTAAATTCTTCTTCAACTTTAGTTATATGTCTAATATTGACTATAGGGTTGAAACGTTTGATCCAACGAGAAAAAAGCCTTTTAGTAGCTTCGCGTAGATCGCCTGATCTAATACTGATATGTAAAGCCCGCCAGATGTGACTCCATTTAGGTACTACATAGTCTATATCGTGTGTTAACGCCACGGCGAATTCCGCTCCGTCGGGCCAATCTACATGTAAAAGCCCCCTTTTAAGTAGCCACATAGAGACCTCGCAAGCAGATGGGTCTCGTTGTGTATATTTAGCAAGAAAGCGGCCGTGTTGGTCTCTTATGCTCTCATATTCTTCAGAAGCTACAAAGACCCTAAATAGTTCCGGTGAGTTTTCTCTCAGCGTAGAGACTATGTCGTTCCACAGCACAGTGTAATATTAAATAGGGCTTTATAAATATTATTTTTAAATTCTTCCAAAAATATATAATAAACTTTTAAACTTTAGAAATTAATAATACTTCAGTTAGGGTAGCTTCTATTCTACCGTATTTATCTGGACATATTAGAAGTAAAAATAACATCACATACACGGACAAAACATACTCCTAACTTATGGTTATAAACTCGAATCTTACCGCCTTTGTTGACGGACAATTAGCTAATAACCCCGGGAGTATTGTTAACATATATGGATATCCCCGAGGTCAGCGAGGTCGAGTTGGAAAACCCGGCGTTCTCGACGGCAGGGCCTGCAGAGTACACAGTCTCGTACGGCGCCCCCTGTAAGGTCGCCGCAAACGTCAGAGTGGACTCGCTTATGTTCAGCTGGCCTCGCGTGTTCTCAAAGGCGCTAGTGGCGGTATATAAATGCGGCGAGTTCTGGCCCCACTTCGACGTGAGGGCCAGAGCTCTTTCGTTCGGCAGGTCGATATATGTATTGGTGGATTCGGTCTCGCGGCACAACGAGAGCGATGCGGAGTTGGTACCTCTCGAGAGGGGACCCCTCTTTACATACCTAGCAAAGCTGGGCGCCGTGGCGTTCTGCAAGACCGTCAGATCTGTACTAAACGTAGAGGGCAGATGTAGGATATATATTTCAGCCGGTACGTGAATACGTCACCTGTCGGCCTCGGAGGCTTTCATCCCATGCGTATTAGTTCCTACATATAAAGGCTGTTCGACGCGCCGGCTTGTATCCCCGCCGATTCTCGAAGTCGTCTGGCGGCTTTTGCGGCGGGGCGCCCCTCTGTACATTTAATAACCGGGGCGAACGATATTTCATGTTGTGTATAAGCCTCGAGGCTTGTCTCTCAGAATATAAGCCCGACTCGTTGGATGTGGCCACCAGAATACTGGGGGGCGCCGGCTTGGCTAGATTGGCCTCCAGCGGGATGCCGATAAGAGTCGTCACCCAAGGCCCCCTCTTGAATAAATTGAAGTTGTTGGAAGTCGTCGACAACTACGAGGTTGAGGTTCGCTATGTGCCCAAGCTCTACTCCTCCTTCTACGTCATGCGGAAAGGCGATAGGATCTGCGCCGCGTTTGGGGGCGATTTGACTCTCGACGTGGTGGAGGGCTCCTCGACGGGCCTGCTCCTAGCCGGTTGCGGCGACGACGCGGTGGGCGCGTCTGAATTCTTCGCGAGGACTTGGGAGAAGTCGCGGAGCTTATTCGAGGTGGATCCCTACCTGTTGGGTAGGACTAGGGAGTGGGGCGCCTATAGGGTCATAACGGAGTTGAGGCGGATTAAACTCGAAGGCGAAGATGAGGAGGAGATAGTCGATAGGCTCGTGAGGGAGCACGCAAGGAGGATATTCGGCATAGACGACTCCGACGAAATAGCCAGGAGGTTCTGGTCTGCCGTCTTTGCGGCCCGCAACATGCCGATAAAACTAGCCGCCGATCCCCTCACGGGACTCCCCATAACGACGCCGATAGTTTACTACTCCGTAAAGTCGTTGAGGAATCTAAGCGATAACTGCCAAGACGGCCCTTGTCTCAGGACTACAGTCAAATTGCTGGAGAGGGCGTTGAAATATGCCCCGCCCTCTAAACTCCACGACGCCTGGAGGGCCGCGTTGAAGAGCGGAGCTGATAGAAGGAAAATAGAACGTTCTCCCTACCTGCCCGCGTTGTTGTTATTGACGGGGAGGGTCGAGATAGGATACGACAGGTCTATAGACGCGAGGATATATAGGCTTAGGAGCTGATTGTCAGTAACCTTTTAAATCTAATAGCGTCTTCAAACATATATATATTATTAAACATAATATATGGATTTTCTAATTTCTTAGTTATTTCTAAAAGCCTAGCTAGATCTTCATCTGTATATTTATACCTATAGTTGACTTCGCCCCTCCCGAGGCCGTGAAGCCTGAAGTAATATATGGGCGACCTCGGCGTCGGCCTTTTCAGCGGGTCCACCACCAACGAGACGCCGATCTCGCCGAGGATTTCGTCTAGGTCGGGCGTATTCGCTATGGCGCCTCTAGGCTCCCACGCGAAGACCCCCTCGCCCTTTATGGTCTTGAAGAACTCCATGGCGTCTCTCAACAGCTCTATGTCCATGCCGGGCGGCGTCTGGAATACATATACGCGCGGCCTCAAGGGCTCCACAGCCCTCCTAAAGGCGTCCCACAGCTCTAGATTCTCCCTCGTGGGCCTCAAAAAGCCGTGATTGGGGCCCGGGCTGAACCCCCTAGTCCTTCTATACGTCGGGCTTCCCGCCGGGTGCGTCAGCCCTTGGAAGACCTTCACGGTGAATGTAAATCCGGGAGGCGCCTCTTCCGCCAGAGCCCTCATCCTCTCCTCTTTCGGGAAGTTGTAGAAGGTCTCTTGTAGTTCCACTGCGTCTAGCGACCTGTAGACCTCCCTTCTGCTTTTAGGGAAGCCGCAAGTCCCTACTATCATGTTGTCTAGTAGAGATATAATTAAAATCCTACAGAGCGATGTGAAGGAGTTCTCCATATATTCGGGGATTAGAAGCTGTTACGCCAGGAGAGACGGCGTATATGTAGAGCCGGGCCCTATGGATCTAGCAAAAGCCGCGGCCCACCTCTATCTCCACCTGGCCGACTTGAGGCGCGGCTATACCTACGACCACGAATGTAGGAAGGTGCCCATGAGTCTAGACCTATTCGAGGCCAGGTCGAAATATCTAGTTGAGATATGTAGGAAGCAGGAAGGGAGGGACTGCGACGAGGTGGAAGAGCTCGTGGATGAGGTGCTAAGACACGGCCAGTTGCCCAAATGGGCCGAGGAGCTCGCCCTGAAGAAGATAATACGGCTGAACCGGCTGGCATAAACTTAATAACCGGTATTCCTCAACTCGAATGGGCGAAGAGGAAGGTCGTCGAAGACCTAGGAATGTCGACATAGAAGGCGAATTGTCTAAATTGCCTGTAGATGTGTCCAAAGAGGACGACGAACTTGTAGTAAGAGTCGGCCGCGGCCGCCGTCTGCCTGAAGACGAATTTAGAAGCACCATCTCCAAGTTGAAGAAGATGGGGTTTAAGTTCGACCCCGACACCAAGACCTGGAGGAAGAGGGCTTAAGGCCAGAGCTCCTCCTTATGTAAGGCTATCCTTTTGACCTCCCCGCCGGAGCCCCAAGCTCTGGCCATAGCATGTGTATTAAACGCAGCGGAGACTCCGCCTCTAGCGTCTACGCCCAAAATGCCTATGGTGTCCGGTCCGAACTTATCAGTGACGAACTCGACGGTCCTCCTCAACGCCTCGTTTATATCTAGGCCGGATCTTACAAGCTCGGCGGCCCTAAACGAGGCCAGGCTCAAAATAATGGCCTCGCCCACGCCTGTCGCCGAAAAGGCGCCAACGCCGTTCTCGGCCCAGAACCCCGCGCCGGGGATAGGCGAATCGCCGACCCGCCCGTCTAGTTTGAGCCAGACGCCGCCAGTAGAAGTGGCCGCGGCCAAATTGCCGTCTCTATCCAACGCGACCGCGCCCACAGTGTCGCCTATGCCGAGCCTTTTGGCCAGCTCCACAACTCTGGTGTAGTGCCACCGGCCAGCAGAGGCGTCGGTCTTTACGTCTCTAAACTTCCTGTTCTTCTCCTCGCTATAAAATAGAGATCTGGCTACGAGCATCCCGGCGGTACGGGCTATTTCCCTCGCCCCCTCGCCCACTATTAACACATGGTCTGTGGACTCCAAGACGTATTTGGCGAGCCGTACGGGGCTTCTGACGTCCTCCACAGAAGCCACCGCGCCGGCCCTCCCGGTCCTGCCGTCCATAACGCCTGCATCCATTTGGACCCTGCCCGATATGGTATATACAGAGCCGATGCCCGCGTTGAAGACGCCGGAGCCCTCCATAGACGCCACCGCCTCGACCACTGCATCTATTGCGTTGCCGCGCGCCGCCGCGTAGAGGCCTGTTATGACGGCGTCGGCGAGCGCCTTACGGATGCGGCTCTCCTCTTCGGGCTTTATGTTCCATCTGCCGGCTCCTCCGTGTACCGCAACAACTGGATCCATTTATTGGACTTGTTGGGCCCTCGCGGCCAACGGGCTCGTGGGGGCGTATGTTATTTTGTCCTCTAGGTCCCTCGGAACCAAAAAGCCGGGCGATCTTATCCTCCTGCCGTTAATGGCTATATGGCCGTGGGCGATTAACTGCCTCGCCTCATATGGCGTCTTGGCGAGCCCCCTCTTGTATATTACAGTTTGGAGGCGCCTATCCAACACCGCCCTCACGTCTAGCGACAGCACCCTATCGAGCGGCATGTTGACGTCCTCTATAAAGCCCATTTTATATAGCCTCTCCTTGAAGGGCACTTCCAACGGCGCCCTCTCCTCGGCCCTCATGGAGAGCAGACTTCTAGCGCGCCTCACTATATGTTTCAAGATCGCTCTGGCCTTCCAGAGCTCCCGTTTGTTCCTAAGGCCGTATTCGCCCATCAGCTGTAGCTCTTCCAGCAACAGCTGGGTGTTCCACAACTTCTTCGGCTTGCCGTCAAGATAGGTCTTTCTACTCTTCTTTTTGCCGCCCATGGCTACTGCTTGGCCCCGCCTCCCGGTTGCGCCTCCTTCTTCTTGGCGACGCCTGCAGTGGGGCCGAACCTGCCGGTGGTGACAGTACGTTGGCCTCTGACCTTTAAGCCCGCGGCGTGCCTCATGCCCTTCCAACTCCTCAACTTCTTCATGAGGTCTATGTCGTTCTTAGCCGCTAGGATCAAATCGGAGCCGATTAGATGGACATCGCGTCCGTTCACGGGGTCCCTACGCCTATTTAAGAACCACGCCGGCGCTATTTCGTGCAGATTCCGCACAGCCCAATCCAGCTTGTTTATCTGCTCCTCGCTCAACGAGCCGAGGGTCGCGTGGGGGTCTACGCCCAACCTCCGGCATATGGCGAAGGCCGAAGAGATCCCTATGCCCTTGATGCGAGCCAACGCGTACACTACGGCCTTGGTCCCGTCCAGGTCGGTGTCTCCAACACGTACTATAGCCTTGACCTCGGACACAAAGGTGCTGAACGTGGGGGCTTTAAAAGTTTAGTAGGTCGGCGGTGCGGGGGACGTACCTAGAGGTCCTGCCGCCGCTTACAACTATGTGGCTTCTGGTCCTCATGAGCTCGAACAAGACGTTCCCCACATGGTTAAGGAGCACTATGACCTCCCTCCCCCTGTCCACTTGGGCAAGCCTCCGTTCGGTCCATCTGACCCAAGCCCTCGCGGCGTTTATGTAGGCGCACAGCTCGTCAAGACATATGACCCAGCCCAGGGGGGCGTCCGACGCGAGCACGTAGGCCAGCTTCACGGCGCGGTTTAGAGACCTAAACGCCATATCTAAGAACTTTTTGTCCCCCGTAGATAGATAGAAGCCGGCATATTGAAGGGACCAGAGGGCCAACCACAAGGCCCTTTTATGTCTCCCCTCGGCCTTCACTGCGGCCAAATTTATATGAACCACCGCCGCCTCGAGCGCCCCGAAGAGCTTCACAATCGCAGACGCCTTAGATACGCATTTGGCCTCACCAAACCACAAGACCTCCGTATCTCCCAGATCGCCTGGACAACGGCCCAGCAGAATGCAAGGCTTCGCCAATTTGGCCATATAAAAAACCCTCTAGAGGAATAAAATCTTAACGTGATCGAAGCT
>JBEULO010000147.1:0-11020 GCA_041287225.1 Thermoproteus sp. | reverse complement strand
GGGCTACTGCCGTCGGGCTCGGCGATAGAGGAGCTCCTTAGAGGCGGCGAGAAGGACGCCAGAAGGCACGCCGGAGGCGGCGCCAACGCCAGAATTGTAGACAAGACGGACTACAATATCGAAAAGGTCGAGACGTCCCAATTGATCTACCTCCCCGCTTGGGCCGTCCCCTATATCTACGACGGGTCTCAACACAATCGCCGTGGCGGGATGGGACGGGCCCCTCTTGTGACCGAGCCCGTGTCGACCGCCGAGAGGGCCGGGCTGGAGGCCAGAGCCTACGCCTCTGCCTTCAAGACGCCGGTAGAGGCCAGAAGCGGCTTCGAGGGCCTCGTCTACTACCCCTTCTGGAGGCTACAATACGGCTATAGGGACAAGAAGTACGCGGCGGTGGTAGACGCGGCAGAGGGCGACGTGGTCTATATGGAATACCCAATATCGGTTAGGGGCAGAGCCCAATCGGCAATAGCGGCGGCGATGTTGATCGTAGGGGCAACCGCCGTGAGCGGACTTGTGGGCGTGGGTTACGGCGCGGCGGCCCCTACGGCCGTCGGCGGCCTTGTGGCCTCGCTTCCGGGCGTCTGGCGTATAAAGTACACAGTTGAGCGTAGGGCCGTCTATAGGCAGGACAAGCCGGTTGAGTTGTTATAGAAGGCCCTCCTGCCAGCACGCCGGTTTCCCGGGCCCTTGCGGAGCCCAGTACTCCCGTGCGCGGCGCCGGCCTTAACTTCCGGGATCTGGCGAGTCCGGGTGTAGCACCGGCGCCTATGGCCGGCTCAGAGGGCCGATCCAGATAAGGCCTCTCTTTTTAAGTTTTACGGCCGGCTACAACGCCGCGAGGGCCCTCCTCAAGGTCTCCTCAAGCTTCTTGACGGCCTCGACTAGCTCCAGGGCCTTCTCCTCAAGCCTCTTTGCGGCTTCAAGCTGTTCCTTCCTGGCCGCCTCGGCCTCTTCGACTACGGCCTGCCTTATGGCTTGTAGCGCCTCCAATCCCCTCTCCGACGACGATCTCAACGCGGCGACGTCTGCGGCGCTCTTCGCGCAGGCCTCGGCCAGCTCCTTCACGGCCGCGTTTTGTTCTCTCACCTCTACGGCCAGGGCCTCGAGCGTCTGGGCCAATTTCTGTAGGGCTTGTGTCAACTCGCCTATCCCCAACTTGGCCCTCGCGATTTCTCTAAACTCAGCGTCTTCCTCCAAGAGCCTTATGAGTTCCCTCTTCAACATATAAAATATGTATACCCCACCTATTTAGTGATAACGCTGAGGGCCGGCTCCAGCGAGGCCGTCTTATATCCGCGGGGCGCCTACCTCTCAGCGCTTAGGCGCTACGGCGTCGACGTGATCTTGCCCGGATCGCCGGAGAGGCAGACCCGCGGCGGCATGGCCATATTGATGCCTTTCGCCAATAGGGTAAGGGGAGGCATCTACGAAATAGACGGCGCGACTTACAGCCTGCCCAAAAACGCAGAGGGCCATGCTATACACGGCCTAGTTATGAATAGAGAGTGGGCTCTGGCGTATTTGAGCGATAGGTCTGCCGTCTTCGCGTTGGAGCTCTCCCATGAGGGATATCCATCTCGGCTTTTATGTAAAGTCTCCTATCGGCTCTCCGATGGCCTCCTCGAGGTGTTCCTCGAGGCTACTAATTTGGGGCCCAGGAGGGCGCCCCTAGTGGCCGGGGCGCATCCCTACTTTGTGGTCGAAGAGCCTTGGGCCATTAGGGCCAAGAGGCCCATGAGGTGCGTCGCAGTGGGCAAAATACCCACTGGGGAGTTCGCGCCACATGAGTTCGGGGTGGGGGGAAACTACGACGATTGTTTCCTCGTGGCCGAGGACCCTGTGGTCTTGGAGTCGCCCCACTCCGTAATAAAGCTCGAAAGGCGCGACATGCCGTATATACAAGTCTATACTGGAGTCGTCGGCGCTGTGGCGTTAGAGCCCATGTCGGGCGCCCCCGACGCCTACCACAACGGGCTGGGGCTCAAAATATTGGCTCCAGGCGAGACCGCTAGGTTTTGGTTCTCGATGTCTTTTCAGTTGGGTAGGGGTCCGCTCAGGAGGTCGCCTTAGGACCACGTCATCATCTATATAATTGGGGCCTTCGGTATTAATGTGATGAAGATCACCGCTTCCTATTCGTGACGACGGTATGCAGCGCTGATCACTTCCCCTCGCCCAATTTGCTCAACTTCTCGTAAATGTCTAGGAGCATAGAGAGGGCCTTGAGCCTCTCGTATAGCTCCTCCCCGTCTAGGCCCCCCAGCTCCCTCCCCAAGGCCAATATCTTATTGAAGACGGCTTGCCTCACCTCTTTAAGGGTATAGAGCTCCGACACCCTCTGGGCCTCCTCTTCGGACTTCACAACGACGACGGTCCTCTCGCAGTTGGCGCAGTAATATTCGCCCGTCTTTAACCTCACCAAGACGGTGCCGCATACGGGGCAGGTGTATGAGGTCAACGTAGCGCCAGCCCTTACGAGCTCTGCTATCTTTTTAACCACCAGGTCCCTTTTTGTGCTCATATAGGGGCTGTGGTCCCGTATATATATGCACTTGAGGGTTGCGTCGGTTCTCGCTATAGGCGGAGATCTGGCCCACTTGTCGAAAATCTCCGCGCAGTTGGCGCTACTGGGCCTCGACGTGGAGCTCGGCGGCGGCACTATGTGGGGTGACGTGCGCATTTTGGGCAAGGGCACCAACGGCGTTGTGGTGTTCTGTCGGTCTAAATACGGCGATTTATATGCCTGTAAGATAAGGCGGGGCGACGCCCAGAGGCCCCATCTGCTGGACGAGGCCAGATATCTGCTTGCGGCCAACGAGGTCGGAGTCGGGCCGAGGCTTTACGCCTATACGAGAGACGTATTGGTGATGGAATATATAGAGGGGACGCCCATAGAGCGATGGTGGAGGGAGGCATCCCCTCAGAAGAGGAGGGACCTCGCGGCCGACTTGTTGAGACAAGCGCGCGCCCTCGACAAGATAGGCCTCTCCCACGGAGAGCTCTCCAGGCCTGGCGAACACGTACTGGTGTCTAAAGGAGGCAAGGCAGTAATTTTGGACTTCGAATCGGCGCGTTTCGGGAAGACGCGTAATGTGACCCAGGTGGCCAATATGTTTAGGTCGTTGGGCCTCCCTCTGCCTCTAGAGCTCCTCAAGAGGTATTCCGAAAGGCAGGACGACGAGTCCTTCAACGAGGTGTTGTCGTCACTTTTGGGTCAGCTCTAGCGACATCTTCCATATCTTGTCTCCGAGGTAGTGCGCGTTATATATCACCTTGCCGCGCTCCATGGCCTCTATCTCGTTGCGGGCATATAGCGCTATGCCCACTGCTATCACCCTCCCCTTCTCGTCTTGTATGAGCACGGGGTCCCCCTTGTTGAAATCGCCCCCCACCTTCTTTATGCCGGGCCTCATGACATCGGCGCCGTTGAGTATATGCTTCACGGCTCCTGCGTCCACCACCACTACCGGATACAACGACAACGCCTTCTGGCCCAGCTGGGTCTTGTGTATCAAATACAACGAGGGCACAACCGCCTCGCCGACGCCTGCGGCTTGCGTCTTTATCAAAGCGGGCTGGGAGTCCACTATATAGAGCGCCTTGCCCCCCTCTATCTCCGCCACCTCCACCACATCGGCATCCCTCAAGAGCTCGCCCGCCTTGCCCAAACTCCTAGCCAGCTCTTTTACCTCCTTGTTGCTCAACGTCGTCTTCCTCACATCATAGAGGAAAATCTGCCGATATATAGCTTTCTCGGCTCATGAATGGCTCATCAAAAATCAGGCTTGCCGGGTACTCCGCATTATATCTTCTACCGCCTTTAAGCTTTATATATTTTCGAGTATAGGTTTTTCGGTGGAGGAGAAACTTCTGAGCGCCACGCTGAATATAGTGAGGCAACATGGAGTCGACTTGTTCCTAGATGTCTCTAGGCCCTACGCCTATACAATGGTGGTAGAACATGAAGACAAGAAGATCCTGCTCAAAATAGCCGTAGACGCAGAGGACGTGCCCACCGGGGCGCTCAGAGACGTCAAGTTGCTCTCGGAGTTTTTAGACGTGCCGATCGTAGGCGTCGCCTCGTCGATTAGAGGCGAGGTGTTGAGGGAGGGCGTGGTCTATAAGCGCGACGAAGTCAACTTCGTGTCTCTGGCCACTCTGGCCAAGGCCTTTAGGGACGACATGCCTACTTTCGTCCAGATTAGGGGTAGGCGCTACGCCTTTGTGAACGGAAAGGCGTTGAGAGATCGTAGGGAGGAGGCGGGCTTAAGCCTCAGCGTTTTGTCCCAAATGCTCTCGGTGTCCAGAGAGACCGTATATAGGTACGAGAAGGAGGAGCTAAGCGTGCCGGAGGAGACGGCGATCGTGTTGGCGGAATATTTCGACGGCGACGTGTTGAAGAGAATAAACATATTCTCGTCGATTAGGGCAAGCCCCATAGACAAAGCCAGTAGGTCCATGGGCGCCAACACCTATAAGTTAGAGCAGTCGCACCCCAACGGCATAAAGTACGAAGAGAAGCCCGCCTTTATAGTCAAGGACGGAGAGAGACGCGAAAAGACCGAAATCCTGGCCGATATATTCGGCGTGGAGGTCATTACGGAGTGAAGTTCGTAGTCCTAGAAGAGGGCAAGGCGCGTTTCTGGGCACCCGATCCGTCGACGTATTTAGACCCAGCCAACGCTCCCGTGTTCTATAATAAACATATGGTCAGAAATAGAACTATATCTACCCTGATCCTATCGGCCTTCGCCGACCTAAAAGGCGGCAAGCTCGACGTATGCGAGCCTCTGAGCGCTACTGGCATCCGCGGGATCAGATATGCGTTAGAGACAAATGCAGTGGGGAGGCTGATCCTAAACGATATCTCCCAACTGGCCGTCGAGACCATAAAGAAGAACCTAGAGCTGAATGGAGTATCGGCCGAGGTGTACAACGAAGACGCATCTATCTTGTTGAGGAGACTGAAGGGACAATGCGACGTGGTGGACCTAGACCCGTTCGGGTCGCCCGCCCCGTTCGTCGAATCCGCCCTACAGGCCGTTAGGAGCGACGGGCTTTTATGCGCCACGGCTACGGATACAGCAGTCCTAGTGGGCAATTATAGGGAGAAGGCGTTGAGGAGGTATGGCGTCAAGCTCTACAAAACTCCTTTCTACGTCGAGGTGGGACTCCGGGCTTTATTGGGCTATTTGGCCAGAGCCGCGGCGGCTTACGACTTCGCCTTCAAGCCCCTGGTGGCCTACTGGGAGAGGCACTACTTCAGGGTGTGTGGCGTGGTCGTCAAGGGCGCTAAAGAGGCCTCGGATGCGCTTCGCAACCTCGCCTATATCAAGCTCAAAGGGGGCCATAGGCGCATCTCTAGAGCTGGGGGCAGGGGGGCGCTTGGGCCCTTGTGGGCCGGCGGTCTCGGCGATCCCGCCTTCACGTTAGAGCTCGCCGAAAGGGCCCGCGGCCTCGACGTCGAGGAGCTATTAAGGCTGTTGGCCCTTGAGTACACTACGTCAAGACCTTGGTACTACTTGACATATGAATTCGGCGATTTAAAGCTCGGCATCTCGAGCCTAATAGAGGCGCTTCGGGGATATGGGGTATACGCCACGGCGACGCATATGTCTCCTCAGGGGTTTAGAGCCGAGGCGGACTACGGAGAACTTTTTATAACAATCTCCCAACTGTTGAGGCGGTGATCGTCGTAGGAGTAGCCGGGCTACCGGGGAGCGGGAAGACCGTAATAACGTCCTTATTCGTTAAACGCGGATTTAGGCCCTACACTATGGGCGACGTGATAAGGAGATACGCCGAATCTAAAGGAGTGACGCCAGACGAGGCGGCGATCTTGATAAGACTTGAGGGGGGCATGAGGGCGGTGGTCCGCGGTCTCGGCGTAGGTTACGACGATAAGGTCGTCGTGGATGGATTGAGGAGCCCGGAGGAGGCTGAGGCCCTCGAGGAGGCCTTAGGCCGCCTATTTTTAGTGTACGTCGTGGCTTCGCGCGAGACCCGCATGAGGCGCCTAATCGCCAGGGGGAGGGCCGACGACCCCATTACATATGCCCAATTCGCCATGCGGGAATACAGAGAGATACGGCTTGGAGTCACGGCGCTTCTCTCTAGAGCCGACGCCATAATAGTAAATGAAAATAAGAACGTAGAGGACCTCGAAGTCGAAGTCGACGAGATAATAAAGAGGATATGAAGGTAGAAGTCATCGTCGAGATTAGGCCAACGGAGGACCCCGAGAAGGTAAAGAAGGCGTTGCTGAACGTGTTCGAGCCAGAGGGACTGGAAACGAGGAGCGAAGGCGATGCAATATTCTTAATTGCGAGGGCGTCCAGCTATAAGTCTCTACTTAAGTTGAAAGACGCGATATGGCGGCAAGGCATCCAAGACGCCGCGCGCTCTGTGCTTTCGCGATCTCTTGCAGGCGAGAACCGCATAGTATTCCATCTAAACAAACAGGCCGCATATGTCGGCGTCGTGTCTTTTGCCACCGAGCCAGGCGAATCGCCGTTGGGCCCAATTATTTTCAACATAGAGACGTCCGATATAAGGCGTTTTCTGGACTGGATCGCCCCCCGCACGTATAAGGGGAAGGTCTTCTACGAGGGACCCCCTCCAGACTGAACCTCGAAGATCGCTATGACCCTATACAGCCCCCCATGTACGTACATGGCGCAACTGTAAAGATACGGCATGTCGAAATAGACAGGGAACGCCAACACCAAAAACCCGCGCCTCACCACCGAGATGACCTCCTCGAGGAATTGTTGTATTAACTTCTCTACGTCGCCTTCTACTAACGACAGCCGGCCGTAAGGAGCGTCGCCCACAACGCCGTCGAAGACCGCCCTAAACGGCAACAACCTCGCATCCGCCTGTACTAAGTCGGCCGATGTGTTCCTCGCGGCGAGCCTCAACATTTTGGCGTCTATATCCACGCCGACTATATACGCCCCATATCTCTCCGCCTCGCGGGCGATAGAGCCCGATCCCACAAAGGGCTCTAGTATCTTAGCCGAGGGCCTCGCCCTAGCCAGATTGGCCATGAGCCTAGCCGTCAGATAGTCCATAGTGACCGTGCTCCTCGCGGCGAGAGCCGACGGGCCGTCTCTCCCAAGATCTAGAGGGCGGGCGGACGCGGCCCTCTTGAGGTCAGAACAATCGCCGCAATTCAGGACGAACATATCTCCCCTCTCCTCTACGGCGCAATTGTGGATCTCGGCGAGCGCCTTCACCTCTTCTCTAGATAGGCAAGGCGTCTTTTTATTTAAATATAGATGGCAAGACACGCGAGGCCAACAACGAGGCCAATATCCCCACGACGGCGGCCGCCGAAAATAAAAGCACCCCTTCGAAGATGGCCCTCACGTCGAGCAAGCCGCCTATAGCGCTCATTATCGGCGGAGCCACGAAGTAAAAGAAAGAGAACACGAAGACCGCCAGCATAACTACGCTCTTAGATATGCGGCGACTCTTGGCGAAGCCCTCAACGGCATAACTAATTATAGGTAGGACCAACAATATCGCCGGCACCAACGCGTTGTACTCCAGATGTATTGCGGCTTGCGACTTGACGGCGATGCTTAGAACTATGTAAACTATTGCCGCGAATAGGGAGACGACAGACGTGGTGAAGGTCGCCTCGTACCTCCTCAATATGCCTTTGAGGAAGTCGTATATGCCGAAGCCGTACATCATTAACAAGAACAATAGGAAGAGGACTCCGAGCTCTAGGATGTAGGAGACTATTTGGATGTTTATAAAAATGGAGAGAGTATATAGGAAAAGCAGAAAGGAGGGGACGCCGACAGTATATCTCCTATATTCGGGCTCCCTCACAGCTTTAGTCAAATAATATCTTATGAGCGACACGGTCTCCTCGACCGATCTGGACTGTTTGACTATCACCCTCTCGACCGATACTACTGGACGGCGCGTCTGCACCGCCATGATGGCCGCCTCGTCTGAAGGCCCGTCCGAGACGAAATATATAGCATCTGCATCGAAGCTCGAAAGCACTTGGTTTAATTCGTCCAATACGACCAAATTGGCCATCCTCTCGTCAGGCGAGCCGCAGACCACGGCGACCTCCACATTCCCCTTGCCTAATTTCTCCTCGAGGCCGTCGTATATCTTCACGGCCGCAAATATGGCGTTGGCATCGGAGTCGTCTGGATGCCTCAAAATGTACTGTATCCCCAGCCTCAACACGTCGTCCCTGCCTACTACCGGCGTGTTGATGCCGGCTTGTTTTAAGTCTCCGTCTCTATCTACATATAGCACCAGTATCCTCACTACTCCTCGGAGAGATATCCGGCTTCTGCTAATATCTTCATCTCCTCATGGGTGAGCCTCTCGCCTCTTAGGAGCTTCTGATATATCTGCTCGGCCTTGGCCCTTAAGTTCTCTTTGGAGTTATTTCTGGCCTCGACGGCCGCCCTATATCTATCTGAAAGGTCGGCTGCCTTTAACAATATGGTGTATTTCTCCAACTCGTCTCTCAACTGGGCGCGTTGTGCTCTGAGCTCTTTCCTCTTAACTGCCAGCTCCACAATAGCCTTCTTTAACTCGTCTCTATTTTGTTTCAATTCGTCGCGCCTCTTCTTCAACTCCACCAGTTGCTTATAGGCCTCTTCCCTCTCTTTCTTCAATTTGGCTATTTCCTCCTTTATGGAGTTCAACGTGTTTGCCAGTTGTGTTATTTCTTGCCGTACTTCTTCCTTCTTCTTTTTCAGTTCGTCGAGTTTATTCCTAATGTCTTGTATATGGTTGCGTAATTTCTCCAAAGAGTCAGCTAGGTTCAACTCCTCCTCGATCTCGGCTATAGCCTTTATGAATTGGCGCTCCCACTCGGGATCTGTCGGCGTGGTCTCGAAGTAATATTCGAGCTTTTCTACCAACATTTTTATTTTGTCCTTATCGAGGGGGCGGCCGCCTACGTATTCGTTTACTGCGTTCAACGCCTTCCTATACGCTTCGAGTTTCTCTCTATACTTCTGGATCTCTACGTTCAGCTCTAAAATGCGGGATTTGGCCTTCCTAATGGAGTCCACCACCTCCTGTCTTTTCGCCCTTAGCTGATTGAGGTCCTCCCTAATTTTTTGGAATTTAGCCCTTATATTATCTATTTGCGATCTTATTTCTGCAAGATTCTTCCTTATTTCATTTAAATTATTCCTTTTATCTTCAATTTCTTTATTTATATTGGCTATTTGGCTTTCTATCTGGTCAATAGACGAACTTAGTTCTCGTATCTTGTTCATCAGCTCGTCTCGATTAATCACAAGGGGGTGAGAAACCCCGATATTTAGCTTTTCTTATCGAAGCCGCGGCCCCCTTTTGTTTACAAAAAAGAAATAATTATATTCCCATGTATATTTCCCTCCAATGAGTCAGCCGTATAAAGACGTGGCCATGTATATAGCTGGTGATATAATTATGTCCGAGAACCCAGGAGAGGCGATAAAGAGGTGGCGCCTCGTCTTCGGCTTGACTCAGACCGCATTGGCGATAAGGCTCAACACCTCTCCTAGCGTTATAAGCGACTACGAATCCGGCAGGAGGAAGTTCCCAGGAGCCAGATTCGTCAAGAGGCTAGTCCAGGCCTTGATAGAGGCCGACTTGGAGAGAGGAAGCCCTATAGTCAACCTCTTAATGCGCCAGATCTTAAAGGAGAAGTATTGGGTCGCCGTTATAGATATGAGGGACTTCGCCTCTCCAGTCCCCATGAGGGAGTTTTTAAACGCCATAGATGCCCAAGTCCTAATAGAGCCGCCCGCCGTGGATATATACGGCTACACTTTAGTGGACAGCATAAAACTCGTATTGGAGGTCCCCTCCAATGAATACTTACGGCTCTACGGAACGACCTCCCAAAGGGCCGCCATATTCACTAAAGTGTCGACGGGGAGGTCGCCGGTAATTGCGGTCAAGGCCATGTCGGCCGTAGTCAACCTCAAGCCTGCTATTTTGGTGCTACACGGCGTTAAGGAGGTAGACGGCTTGGCCCTAGAGATCTGCAAGAGGGAATACATCCCGCTGGCAGTCACTAATTTAGAAATAGAGACATTAATCGATAATTTACGTAGATTCAAATAATTATTTCTTGTATATAATTTTTGAAATTCTTTGCAGATTGCCCAAGCCTTTAGTCGCCTCATGGCGCCTCTTGAGCGCCCTCTCTTTCGCCTTCTTCTTCCACTTCCTGGCGTGCGTCTCTTTGTACTTGACGCTCAATAGCCCTCTGGCTCTCCTCCCGGCGGAGGTCAAGCCTCTAAAGGCGCGGCCCCTCTTGGGCTTTATCCTCATTGAAGCCGCAATAGTAGGCTTCGGCGGCGCGACCTCGCCGCTCAGAACTTTAATCAGCCACTCCCTCAACGCCTTTATGTTTTCCTCATGTACCGACTCACGCCTAACATCCACATAAAGCCCCAAGAGCCTCGCCTCTTCTAGGGAGAGCCCTACTCGTTTTATCTCGCCTATCGAGAAGCCCCTGCCCACCCTCCATTTAATCACGCCTCCACTACTAATATTTGCTGGCTCTTTGACCAGAGGCCTTGGCGGCGTTGCGGCGGTGCTGGCCATGTGGGCTCCTATAGGACCGGTATATAAAGTTTGAAATAAATACCCCATCCTAAACTCCAACGTGCAGAGACTTCTGGCCTTCCTAGCCGTATACAAACTGACGTCGATACTAGCGATATACCTAGCGACCTTGTTGTTAGACCCGGTCGCCATCGTGAGTGTAGTCATGACGGCCATAGCCTCTTTAGTGTCGTCGATAGCGCATGAGCCCGAGGTGTTCGTAGTGGTCATACCGCTTATAGCGCTCGTCGATGTTGTTGGGCTTATACTGTCGCTTACCTCGCTTACAGGAATTACCGGCATGATGGCTGGCGATATGATCCCCTATGTGGCGTTTTATATCGTGTCGGTGGTCTGGGACTCGGAAGCCTTTAGGCTCTCGCGGGCTCTCTCAACTTAGCACCTCCACTATCTTCTCCACTGCATATTCGTC
>JBEULO010000146.1:0-11302 GCA_041287225.1 Thermoproteus sp. | reverse complement strand
GTGTTCCAGAACTACGCCCTCTACCCCCATCTGACGGTCTTCGACAATATAGCGATGCCCCTAAAGAACAAAAAGATGTCGAAGGAAGAAATAAAAAGGAGGGTGGAACATATAGCTGAAATTTTAAATATAAAGGACCAATTAAATAAATATCCACATCAACTTTCAGGCGGACAACAACAGAGGGTGGCTATAGCGAGGGCTTTAGTCAAAGAGCCCAAGATATTGCTGTTGGACGAGCCTTTAAGCAACCTCGACGCGAGGTTGAGGCTAGACGTCAGAGGCTTCTTGAAGGAGCTACAGAAGAGGCTAGGCGCAACTGTAGTCCACGTGACTCACGACCAGGAGGAGGCCATGGCGCTCGGCGATATGTTGGTGGTGTTGAACAACGGCAGGGTGGAACAGACGGGGCCGCCCTTCGAGCTCTACAGGAGGCCGAAAAGCCTATTTGTGTTCAACTTCTTGGGCCTCGGCAATTTACTGCCGGCAGAGGCGTTGGGGCTGGGCAGAGGCGAGCTCATCGGCTTCAGGCCGGAGGACGTGGTGTTGGGGGAGGGCGACCGCTACGCCACCGTATTGAGGGAGGAGTTCCTAGGCCCCTACAAGTTGGTGGAGTTGGACTACAACGGGGTTAAGATAAAGGCGAGGGCGCCCCCCACGTGGACCGCCGGCGAGGGGACGCAAGTGAGGTTCAAGATAGACCTGGAAAAGGCGTCGCGGTTCCCCAAATGAATATGTACCTCCACATAATAGGCTCGGGGGCCGGCGGGAGTCCCGGCTCGAAGAGGTGGCGTTCCGCCAACCTCGTAGAGGCCAACGGAGTCCTGGTGTTAGTGGACTGCGGCGTCGGTTGCCACTACCGCCTATCCGACAGAGGGCTCCTGGCCGATATAGACTACGTCTTGGTGACGCACAGCCACATGGACCACTTCTTGGGGCTCCCCGAGGCCCTCTTCCAGGCCCACATAGAGGGGAGAGACAAGGCCATCACCGTATTCGCGCCGAGGGTAGTAGAGGAGGTGATAAAAATCGCGGCGCCCCAAGTCCTCAAGAATATACGCTATACTGTCGACATAAAACGGATAGAGCCGGGCCTCCTGATAGACGCCCAAGGCCTCAAAGTCGAGGCCTCTACCGCTTGTCACAATACGGCCGAAGAGGCGTACGCCTTCAGGCTCGAAGCAGACATAGACGTGTTGTTCACCGGCGACACTTCGCCTCGATGCGAGCCGGTGGAGCGGCTGGGCTCCGGCGTAGACGTATTGGTACACGAAGCCACATGCAACGAACAATACGGCGACATATGCGCCAGATATGCCCACACGACTACCTTCCAGGCCATGGCCGAGGCGGACATAATGATGGCGGAAACTCTCGTCTTGACCCACATAGACGAGAAGTTCAACCCCACAATATACGCCGACGTGAAGAAGTCGAGACGCCCAGCGATAATAGCGGAGGACAATATGACCTTGAAGTTTTGAACGAGGCCTATTTAAGACGGCCCACAGAGAGATACGTGGATCCGCGAAAAAACGTCTGGGTCAAAATAATTAGGGACAAGGCCCAGAAACAGATCTTCGTGGTCGAAGAACTATAAACATTTTTAATAGTACATCAGCCTGGACCACAAGAAGTCGTCTCTCAGATATTATCTATATGATACAACTGCACTGTTATAAATCGCTAAGGTTGTTGTTTACGTCCCACAGCCTTCGCCGCCCCCGGCCTAAACCTCCGCGGCCCAACCGCGGAGGCCACGAGGGGATAAGCCGACGGCGCTGGACGGGGCAACCCGCCTAGCGCTGCCGGCCAAATCGGCGCCGACGGCGGGGGCTGTGGGACGCCTTCTCTTCGCCCAAATTGAAACAAAGGGTGACGCCTTCGAAATAAGGGGCGTTGCCCCCAATAGGGGACCGAAAAACTATTTCTTCCCTAAGGCGGACTCCAACATCCTTTTGGCGGTATAATAGCGGCGGCAGTCGGGGCAGAGGTAGAGCCATTCGGGGTCTCCCTTTATCCCCATCCTCTGTTTGACGGTCTGTATGTGTTTGTACGTGTCGAATACCCTCCCGCAGGACTTGCAACGGACTACGTAGTCGACGGCCTTCTCTTCGACTTCCGGCGGGAGGACGTCGTATTTGCCTACCGCTATGGCCTTTTCGGGACATACATCTTCGCAGAGCCCGCAGCCCACACATTTCAGCGGGTTTAAGGTAAGCCTTACGGCGTCGCCGTCTCTAGACACGTCGAAGGCCCTCTGGGGACATTTGGCGAAACAGACGCCACAGAGGGAACACTTGTCGGCATCTACGTCCACCTTGTATATCTTCAACGCGGCCGACTTCTTGCCGGTATATAGGTCTCTAAATTTGGCGAGAACCTCCAGATAGTCCCTCCGCCTGGTGCCAGAATAGGCGAGAGGCCTCGGCGACGTCTTCAACGATATTTTGTCCTCTCCGACCTCCTTCTCGAAGCCGAAGGCGTCGGCCACCTCCTCCACGGCCTTCAGCCCGGCCTTGGCGCCCCCCACCGGGCATTTCAAGTCGGGGCAGTAGGCCTCCACGTTGCCGGCAGTGGCAACGGCCTCTAGCGTCCACTCGGGCCCGATGGCGCCTATACAGGGCAGTTTAAACACGTACTCGCCCTCCCCCGCCACGACGCCGGCCTTATAGCAAGTAAAGACTATTTTAGAGATGCCGTGTAGTTTGGCCTTGGATAGAGCCACGGCGATCTCCACGTCGTCTGCGCCCGGCGTCGCGAGGGCCCCTGTGGGGCAGGCGGATATGCAGAGGCCGCATTCGGTGCACCTCTGGGGGTCTATGGAGGCTACCCCCTCTTGTATCTTCACGGCGCCCGCCGGACATGCGTCTACACATTCGGAACAGCCGAATCTGGCCGTACAGAGCTCCGGCGAGACTTGCGGCACAAGCCTCTTGACGAATATCTCCCCCCGTAGGAGCTCCCTTCTGGTTACGGCCTTGCTGGGCTCTAGGTGGAACTGGGCCCTTCTGGCTCTGAGGTGGGCCGCGGCCACTTCGACCGAGGCGGAGGGCTTTAAGAGCTGGACGTCTATGGGGTGTACGTCTTTGGGCAACCTCGGCGGGGCTTCGCGCTCTTTGAGCACAACTACGAATTTGGCGTCTGGGTTCTCGCGGGCCAGCCTCTCCAGCTCCTCCTCCGTCGGGTCCTCCACTACTATTACCTTTTCGTCTCTATTGAGAATCCTCATCTTCGCTCAAAAGGACTTCTATTATATCTCTATCTTGCCTCAAGAAGTCCCTCGTGAAGTGCAGTACATGCTTCATGTAGTCGGTAGAGACCATCTTCAAGCCCCTCCTCACAAATATCGGGACCCATGTGAGCAGGTGGTTAGTCAAAAAGCGGCTTTGGCCCTCTAGGTATTTAAATGGGTCTTCCGACTCGTGTTCCTTATAGGCGAGATAGGACATAAAGGCCAGCTCCACGGCTATGTGGTCGGCCCTCAGATCCCTAAACCCCTTCTCGAAGCTCGCGCCGTATTCGGCATAGAACTTCTTGACGGCCTCCTCTACGGTGAGGTCCAAATAGCCGGTGTGGAGGTAGCCCTCGAATGGGGGAACTCCGTAGTCCAGTCTGGTGAAGTCCACCTCTATGGGCGTGAGGTCGTCGTATCCGTCTACGTCTTCTGCCGTTTTTATCAATAGGTCGAGCTCTTTGAGCTCGTATATCCTCTCCAAGGCGGCTCTTGCACTCTTGACCACCTCCACTTTCGACTTGACCAGCTCCTCGAAGTCCGAAAGCCTATAGGGGTAGATGTAGAGGGAGGAGAGGAAGTCGTAAAGCACGGCGCGGAAAAAAGAGGTCTGTTTTGAAAGCGACAAGAGCATTAAGTCCCCTGTCCGGTGGGGCCTCCCACTCCGCCTCCGCAGTGGCCGCCCGTCGGCTTCACGCCGTTCAGCTTCTTCAACAAATTCGGCAGATCGGCGGCGCCAGTCCTCACGGCGAACTCCTCATCTTTAGTCATAATGGGCCACTGGTATTCGCGGCCGGCTACATCCACGGGGGTGCCCGGCATTATGTAGAGGCTCGGCGGGTCCGTGCCGTACTCCGGGCCTAACGGCACGGCGCCCCTCCTTTTGGCTTCGCGGTAGATTATGCTGTTGGGGTCGTCCATATCGCCGAAGATCCTGGCCCCGGCGGGGCAACTCCTTACGCAGGGCGGTATCCTCTCGTATATCGGCAACGACTCGTCGTAGACGCGGTCTATGGCCATTACGCACTTTTTGGCTACTCCCTCCACGGGGTCGAACGTGATGTTGCCGTAGGGACAGGCGGCTTCGCAGTACCTACAGCCGATACATACGTCGTAGTTTATGACAACCACGCCGTCCTCCCTCCTCTTGAATATAGCGCCGACGGGGCAGACCGTAGTGCACGTGGGGTTTCTGCAATGGAAGCAACTTATGGGCACGCTGAACGTTTTGGTGTTGGGGAACTCGCCCACCTCTACGTGTAGTACCCTCATTAAGAAGACCGACCAAGGCGCCTTCCCGGGCTCGGGACCCCACGGGTTTAAGTCGGTCAACGGGCCGTAGCAACCGCTGGAGTGCCACTCCTTACACGCCAACATGCAGGCCGAGCACCCAAAGCACTTGCTTAGGTCCGTGAGTATGGCTAGCTGGACCATGGCTACGCCCCAGAGGGCTTTTGTTTCTTGACGGGCTTAAGCGAGTCCTCGAACCTATAGCCCATATTGCCCTCTACCGTCTGTTGGAATTGGTACCACGCGGAGTTTACTTGGTACCAGCTGACGCCCATCTGGCTCGGTTGCTGGTATGCGTTGTAGTTGAAGGCCGATATGGACCAAGCCTCCTGTCCGACGATTAGCTTCGGCGGGGTCTTCAATATGCTGTCTGCGTTGCCCCAAGCCGATTCGGGCTTGTCGTTAGCTATCCTCACTATCTTGACCCTCAAATCGCCCCATGCGGTCTTGCCGCTGAAGGGATCCAGATTTAGCGTGGGGTACCTGCCCTGTTGCACCGCCGTTATGAGCCCGTCTACGGTGTAGTCGGAGTTGGCCACGCCGCCTTGGCTCTGCGCCCTCGTGTAGACGTATATGTCGTTGAACATAAAGCCCTTGGTCGCCTCCAACGAGTTGGGCGGTATGCCGAAGACGCCGGGCCTCGCGTTTCTCGACTTCCAATAGCCCACCACGCCGGGCGCCACCGCCTCGGTCAGCTTGACCTGTCCCCTTGCGACCTCGCCTCCCCTGCTGGTGAACTCGACCCAGTCGCCGTCCTTTATGCCGTATTGGGCCGCGGTCTTGGGGTTCATCCACACCACAGAGTAGGGTACCATCTGCCTCAACCACGGGTGGTGGTTCTGCCAAGTGTGGTAGTACCACGGCGTCGACTTCCTGTTGATAGTGGTGATCGGGTACTGGTCCGGCGGAGAGCCGTCGGGCGCCAGCCATTCCAGCGGCGGATACCAGGCGGGTATCGGGTTGTAGTACTGTTTGATTATCTGGGCCACGTGGCTACCCCACCAGTCGTTAGGCGGCGATGCGTTCTTCCGGGCCAGTTGCAGGTATTTCTCGTCGCCGGTCTTTTTGTACATATAGTAGTAATAGGCGTTGTAGCCTCTCCACAAGCCGTAGGCCGCCAGTTTGTACTTCTGTATGATTTCGGAATACAGCTGTATTATGACGGGCTTGGCGTAGGACATCATGCCCACGCTGACAGCCCACTGGAGATAGCCTTGGTTGACGTGGCGGAAGTACCTAATCTCAAGCGGCAACTCGTAGTAGCCGAAGGCGTGTCCCACGGTCTGGGTGCCGGGATCGACGCCGGGCGGGTACTTGCCGTTAGTGACGGGTATCTTTTGGGGCGGCGGGTAGGTGTTCTGGTTGGAGTAGTTGGCGGCGGGTATGTAGCCGGGATATACGTACATCTTTATCTGGTCGGGGTTGGGGTCGCCCTTACAGCAAGAAGTGCCGTCCTTGCCTCTGGCCATGTACAACAAGCCAATTCCAGGCGCAATTTGGAACTTCCAGAGCCAGTCGTACATCTTGTTGGGGTACATGGGGTTGCCGTTTTGGTCCACGAAGCCCGGCAGCCCCAGCTTCTCGCCCAGTATGATCTCGCCGTCGCTCCACGGCCTCACCTCCTTGAATAACGGCGGGAGTATAGGCCATTCGATATTATCGGCGGGGCCGTAGACGGCGCTTACGGGCCTGTCCAGGAGGCTGTGCTCGCCGTAGCGCTCGAAGAAGGTGGTGTCGGGTATCACCAAGTCGGCGCAGGGCACCGAGCCGTTGTAGAAGGTGTCGACTATTGCGACGAAGGGTATTCTATACCTACCGTCGGAGTCCTTCTTGAGCAACAGCCCCAGGTCTTTATCTATATCGTAGGCGTTGTCCCAATAGGGGTTGGTGATGTGCCACAAGATGAACTCCAACCTGTAGGGCCATTCGAGGCCCGCGTCGATATTGACTGCGGTCCATATCCTGTGTAGGGCGAACGGGAACTCCCAGCTGAAGGCTCTGTCTATCAACAACGGGTGGCCGTTGTCGTCTACGACTACGTTGTCCGGCGTGTAGTTGATGATCTTAGTGGTGACTTGTATTGCCTTGGGGTACGGCACCTTGTGGACGTCCAACACGACTACAGTCCCGTCGTTCAGCACCCTTTCGGATATCATGGCCCCTCCTATAACGCCCACGAGCTTCTCGCCGTTGGGGCCTGTGAACAGCGAGGGGTTCTCGTTGTAGTCGTCTTGTGTCACCCTCATTCTGGGATCCGGCGGGGTTATATAGGGCGGCCAGTAGTCGCCGTCGGGCACCGGCCAGGGGGCGGGCGGTTTGTACATCCAACCGCCTGGAGTGTCCACAGCGCCCACTAGCGCCAGCAACAACGCGAAGGCGCGGGCGGCCTGGAAGCCGTTTGTGTGGGCCGATACGCCCCTCATTATGTACACGGAGAACGGCGTCCCTATGAAGTAGTCGTGCTGTCTGCCGAGGTAGTCGGTCCACTTGGCGGGCACGACTGTCCTCCCGTTGTTCAAGAGGTCTATGATCTTCTGAGCCAGTTCTCTTATCTTATAGGCCGGCGGGGTGCCCCACTTGGCCTCTATGTTTTCGGGCGCGTAGTCGGGCTTCATGGCCTCGTCTTCTATGAGCGTGAAGGCCGTGCGGACGTTGACCGTAATGGTCTCTGCGGTGTCGGGGCCCTTGGGCACGGTAACCGTGCCGCGGTACTCCAACATGGGCGATACGCCGTTCTGCCAGGGGACGTCGGTGAAGGGATAGATATTGCCGTCGGAGCCCATCACCGCAGGCACCCAGTCGCCGTTCTTGTTCTTGACCCTCAGGAAGAGGCCCGTGTTGGGCGCTTGCGGCGGGTCTATAGAGCCATCTGGGTTCGTTATGACGAGCCAGGGCGCGTTGGTGTACCACTTGAGGTACTCCTCGTCTATGGCCTTGACGCCCTTCTTCCACTGGGTCAACAGTACTTGTATTACGGACCACACGACGGCCCCGTCGGTGCCAGGGATCACGGGCAGCCACTCGTCGGCCACCTGGCCGAAATTACCTATCCTCTCGGGCGACATGTATATAACCTCGCCCCCTCTATCCTTGACCTTAGTGATCTCCCTCCTTATTATCGTGGGGAAGTGGTCCTGCGTCACGCCGGCTAGTATGAGCAACTTGGTGTACTTGCTGTCCCAAGCGCCGTACTCCCACCAAGTCCCTCCCAGTATGTAGGACCCGCCAGATGCTATGTTGGTCGCACAGAACCCTCCGTGGCCTCCTTGATTGGGCGACCCGAACATGGCGGCGAACCAAGTGTTTTCGGCCGGGTTGTATTGGTCCCTCCCGGTGAAGTAGGCGAACTTCTCGGGACAACACTGGTTTATTTTCTTCATGCCTAGGAAGCCGTACTTCCAGCCCCTCTCCTTCAGTATTGCAGCGTCGTCGCCGTTGACTAATATATCCAACATGTCGTCGTAGGTGATCTCCACGAAGTCGCCCGAACACCTCTCGCTTGTTGGTACCCTCAATAGGGGCGACCTCAACCTGGCGGGGCTCAGATAGTGCAACATTGCCGAGGCGCCTATGGCGCAGATGGCGCCTTCGTTGCGTGTATAGATGGAGCCGGTTATGAATCTCGGCAACTTGTTGGGGCTTATGGTGACCTGGAGGTTACATCTGCCCAGACAGCCGTAACAAGTCGTGAAGGCAACTACGTCGCCTGCGGCGGCTTCGAGCCTGGCGCCCTCCTTGAATACCTTATCGAATAGGAACTGCTCCTTGCTTATCGTGGCGGCTACCGCTACGGCGGTGCCAGTGACAGCGGCCAGCTTTAAGAAGTCCCTTCTAGTCAGTCTGGCGTCTACGACCACCATGGCCCCCACTGGCTAACTGCGCTTGTTAGAGGGGTGAACGGGCTGTAGTAGTACGCAGTGGCTATCACTATATACCTCAGGGTATATCCGCCCACCATCACCGCTATGAATATAATAGGTATAGCGAACGCAGCGAATTTGCCCAGAGGGTCTGTCTTCATGAGGGCTATCTCTAAGAGCAACGGTATGGCTATGCCTAACGTCACCACGAAGCCCCAGAAGTACGGCGCGTACTCGACGAAGAGCAGTTGCGTCAACGGTATTCTCGCCTCCATGTGGTTGGTGTACGCCACGCTCAGGAATATAATCCAGGCGAAGGCCTCGAATATCACCGCCAGTAGGTCTATCCAGCTCAGCTCGTGTATGAAATGCCTCAATTTGGCCAGGTCTGAGCCTTCTAACTTGACGAATCTAGCAAGGAGGAGCATAAAGGCCGCGCCGTAGCCCAGCCCGGAGGAGAGCCATAGGAAGGGCAGAGAGCCGTTCCACCAATAGGACTTGCCCCCCGCCGCCGAGAATAGAAATGCTGTATATACAGTAGATAGCACCCCAGTTATCATGATCAGATAGTAGAGCACAGTCAGGAATATGGGCTTCTGTAGGGCCTTTACGAATTGGGCTCCTATGTAGAGGAGGCCCCATATGACCATGCCGCTTAGGAACATTACGCCCCAAGCCATCCAGGACTGGGCCAGCCTGCCGTTGGGCCAGCCGATGAATATTATGTTACCCGCCCTGGAGGGCACTCCGAGGTCTATCACGAAGAACGCCAACGCAATCAGTATGAAGACCCAGCCGGCGATCATGCCGTAGCGCGTGGCGATGCCTCTGACCTTCCTCAACTCGAAGAACGACGACAACAACATGGACATCGCGCCTAGCGCCGTGAAGAAGACGGCGGCGGCGATCTTCCAGCCCCATATCATTTCGAAGTCGGGCGGCATGTAGGGACCCCAGCCGCTCCAACTTACAGGCCAGGGATTGGACATAATCCAATATTTCCAGCCTTTTAGAAAAAACTTGCTTTCAGGCCCTAAAAAGAGCCGCCTTCTACGCGTCAAGCCACGCCGTCGAATTTTTCACTATTTTGAAAAATCCGCCTCATAGCCTCCGCCACGAGGACCTTCCCCGCGGAGCAACGGAGGCCCAGCATGTAGCCGTTGATACGGCAGTAGGAGGCGAGGACCGACAGCCGCGTGCCGTATTCGCCGAAGGGCATAACCACGACTTTACATCCGTCGGGAAGCTTGATGGAGGGGAAGAACTCGAGGATAGCCCTCGCTATTACCCTCTCGGCCTTTTTCACAATCTCCAGGGGCACCGAGAGGTGACGGGCTATGACCTCTACGATGTCCACCCCGCCGAATTTAGACGGGAGGAGCACCTGCACGGTCCTCCCGAAGTCGTCGGCACAAAAGCCGAGAGGAGGTCTGCCGAGCCTCTCCAGCCCCGCCAGGAGGAGCTTGACGTAGGCCTCCACCTCTTCGTCGGACATGTCGGCCAGCCCCCAATCGGCCCTTAGCCTCCTCACGGCCGCCTTGAGCATATAGTCGGGGCCGCCGTTTCTAATCGCGACGGCGGCGAGGTAGAAGGCGCCTTTGGGGGTGACCGTATAGGACCCGCGGCCCACTTTGAGCAGAAGGCCCATCTTGGCGAGCTCTAGGGCCCTCCTATATATTGTGGCTATACTGGCCCCCGTCTCTTTCGCCACGTTATATAGCGAGGGGCGCGCCCCTCTGGCCTCCATGAGCAATAGTGTGATTAAAATCGAAATGCATAGGTGCTCTAGATGTATATGCACAGATCAACACTATTGTAGATTATTAATTTTATCTCGACGGAATATATAATTATACGGTCCATATGGGCTATGCGGCGGATTAAAGTGCCCCTCCCCGGCATGGAGCTGGGACACATAAACGTCTACGTGGTGGAGTGCGGCGACGGCTACGGGCTGATAGACGTGGGGATAGCCACATACGACGCGGCCGTCGGCCTCTTGAAGGGGCTGAAGGAGGCGGGCATAAGGCCTTGTGACGTGACGCACGTCTTCTTGACGCACTTCCACGCGGACCACTCGACTCTGCTGTCGTTGTTGTCGCAAATAGCGCCGGCGGAATACCACATCGGCGAGGCCGAGCTGAACCTCGGCTCCGACTTCGACGGCTTCCTAGAGGAGTTGTTCTCGGAGTATATAAGGCAGGGCGCGCCGGGCGGCTTCGTCGAGGAGGCGAGGAGGGTGGCGCCTATGGTCAGATTCAGAAAGGCCTTCGAGGACATATGGCGGCTCGACTGGAGGAAGGTAAGAGACGGCGAGGAGCTCCCCTGCGGCCTGAAGGCCGTCTGGACTCCAGGCCATACGCCGGGCCATACGGTCTACGTCGAGGGGAGGCGCGTATATACTGGCGACCACGTACTGCCGAAAATCACGCCCAATATATCCTATTGGTACAAAATAGAGGGCTACAACCCGCTGGGCGAATATATGCGTAGCCTCCTCAAGACGAGAGGGCTGGGCGTGGGGCATCCGGCACATGGAGACGTCATTGAGGACCTGGACGGCCGGATAGACGAAATATTGAGGCACCACGAGGCCAGGCTGGCAGAAGTCGAAGCGGCGCTCGGAGGAGGACCCCTTACGGCTTACGAAGTGGCCAGGAGGATCCATTGGGACATCGGGCCTTTCGACGGCTTGGACGTCTACAATAAGTTCTTCGCAGTGGGGGAGGCGCTGGCCCATTTGGTCCACCTAGAACATCTAGGTAGGGCCGAGTCCTTCGAGAAGGAGGGGATCGTATACTGGCGGCTAGTCTCGACGAAAGCTTAAAAAACGCCCCTCCGGTTCATCTCGGGCCCGTAGCTCAGCATGGAAGAGCGGCGGTGGGCCTCGGCGCCCGCCGAACCTTCGGCGTCTAGT
>JBEULO010000145.1:0-11574 GCA_041287225.1 Thermoproteus sp. | reverse complement strand
TCGTGGGTTCGAATCCCACCGGGCCCGCTTGCACCTCTACCGTTTAATTCAATTCCAGCGGCGTCTATGCGGCCGGTCTCGACATACGGCGTAGAGGATCGTCGCGCTCCTAGGCGTGAGGAGAGTCGGCACCGCGTAGGCGCCTTGCGGCTTATCGTAGAAGCTTATTGGCGTATTTATTCGAGGTGAGCCACACGACGGTTTGGACCCAGCCAGCCAGCCTCCCCAATTTTGCCTCGGCTTGGGCCCTCAAGCACCTATCGGCTAGGGGACAAGTCTCGCAGATATAGCGCCTGCAGTACTTGGGGTCGGGCGGCCTTCCCGCCAGGCCAAGCTTCGGCGCATATCGCGCGAAGTGTTTATCGACGGGGGCCGCCTCGACGTGGCCTGTAAATAACAGATATAGGTCTGCCGTCTTAGGCCCTACCCAGCCTATCTTCAACAAGTCCGCTCTGTCTCTAGGCCTGGCCTCTAGGTATTTCCTCACGGCGTCGCCCAGCCGCCGTAATTGATAGCTGTTGCCCACATAGCGCGCCTCCTCTGCGATTTCCTCCAGCCTCTCGGACTTGGAGAACAGCGCCGAGGTCCACCTCAACACGTTGACGTAGTAGTTGGTGTTCTGCGTGAGGAACGAGACGACGAAGATGAGCCCTTCGTCTCCCGGCGATATGGATACGCCCACGCAGTCGCCGTGCTCCTCTAGGAGCCTCCACACGGCGGCTTCTAGCTTCTTGTCGACATCGCTTGAGTACCGCCAGGGGCTGTACCACCGGCCCGATAGATATATATCGTCGCCGACTCTCACGCCCTTCTTGACTCCAAACCTCTTGACGTAACCTCCGCCTCTCTCCTCCACTAGAGCCAAGACGGGGCTGGGCAGTAGGGTGAGCTTGAGGCAGTCCTTCATATCATCGAGGCGGGCACGCCCCGCGGGTCCACCGCCCTGATCGGCCTCAGCCCCCTCGCCTTCATGAGCCTAACTACGTGGGGGTACAAGATCACGTACTCTACATCTATACATCCGGCGAGTTTTGGATGTATTTCCGCCAATGCCCTCTCGAGGGACTTCAAGGACTCGTCCGTAGAGAAGCCCACCATGGCGGCCGGATACACCTCGACGCACGGCTCCATGCCGGCCTCCACTAAATTCCTCAAGGCCTCTAGCTGTCTGTAAAAATATCGAGAGGGCGACATGGTTATCAGTTCGAACTCCTGGGGAGTGGCGCCTTTGAGCGACACCCTAACGGCGACGTTGTGGAGCTCGGCCAGCCTCCCCGCCAGCCCCCTATCGACCAATATGCCGTTTGTCTCCACTACGAATAGGTAGCGGTCGGGCACATGCCTCAATACGGCCAGTAGATGTTCCGGCGCTATGGTGGGCTCTCCCCCTGAGATCCTCAACTGGGTATAGCCCCGCGACCTCGCAAGCGAGATCAACCTCTCGGCGACTTGGGCAGGCGTCAAAAAGTCCCCCACGTCTAGTCGGAACGAACTTCTGAGCCAGGCCCAACAGACCCCGCACCGTAGATTACAGCCCGCCACGTCGGCTGTGGCTATCCCGCCGTACCAGCGGTCGGCCCTGAACCTCACATAGCGCCTTAAAGTATCGCCGCCTCTCTGCCGTACGGCGTATTTTAGGACCAATTGAGTCAAGACCTCGGGGTCTATCACAAAATAGATCTACGCCTAAATATTTACCGCCTCGGCCTTTCGAACTTCCTATCCAAGACCTCCAGCACTACGTTCCTCAACTTCGCGTAGTCCACGGTAATATTAGAGAAATATAAGCTACTGACGTTTGAGGACCTCCTCTGCGAACTCGGTGAACAACTCGTCCAACACCTCTACGTAGTTCTTCCTCCCGTTCTCTACGTCGTCCATATACTTCTCCATGAGCCTCGTCCTCTCCTCGCTTACAAGTTTCCCGTAATTCTCCTTGAGGTATTTATAGACCTCTATGCCCCTCTTGGTGGGTATCATGAACTTCCTACGGCCTCTGACCACGACGTATCCCCTCCTCGACAGGACCTCCAATATCTTGGCGTAGGTGCTGGGCCGCCCTATCCCCCTCTCTCTCATCATCCTCAACACGTCCGCCTGGGACAAGAGCTCCACAAGCCTCTTCGCGTAGACTACCTCCGCCTGGACCTCGCCCGTCGGCAATCTGGGCTCTACCTCCACCGATTTGTACTCGGCGAGGAATCCAGTCGAGTTCACCTCGACGACCCGCCTCACCTCGAAGCTGGCCCCGTCTATAGATATAGAGTACCTCTCGACGGTGACCTCGGCCTCGCGCATCTGGCTGGCCATAAACCTCTTGAAGATGAGGTCGTAGGCGGCGTAGTGGTTTCTAGTGAGCCTTATGGCCGGCTGTATGACGCCGGCGGCGATTAGGCCTCTTAGCTCCTCAGCGTCGATGGGCCTGGTGGGCCTTATGGCCTCGTGCGCCCCCTCCTCGCCGGCAGCCCACGCGCGCGGCTTGAAGGAGTCGGGGCCGTAGCGTTTAGATATGTACTCTTTGGCTATGCCCATGCCGGTAGCCGAGACTCTCGTGCTGTCGGTGCGGTGGTAGGTTATAAAGCCGCTCTCGAAGAGGTCTTGCGCTATGCTCATGGCCTCCTCGGCGCTTATGCCCAGCCTATTTACGGCGTCCCTCATGTATTCGTCTGTAGTATAGGGCGGAGGCGGCTGGACTGTCTCCCTCCTCGACTCCAAAAGCGATATGGAGACGGCGACTCCCTCCTTCAACCTCTTGTAGGTCTCTTCGGGCAGGGCGAGCCTCACTTGGCCCTCCCCTATCCTCAACACGACGTCGAATTTGCGCTCGGCCTTAGAGCTCTCGTATCGCTCTACTATCCAGCCGAGGACCGGCGTCTGGACCCTCCCGGCCGAGAGGAAGGAGAGCCCGTGGGCCTCTTGGACCTTACGGCTGAGGCCGAACCCCAGCCACCGGTCTTCTATCCTCCTGACGGTCTGGGCCGCCACCATGGACAAATTTACGTCTCTAGGCGAAGACAAGGCGGCCGCTATGGCGCGCCGCGTGACCTCGTGGAATTCTATCCTCTTTATCGCGCCCACATAGGGCCTCAACATCAAATATACGTCGTATGCTATCTTCTCGCCTTCGGAGTCCGGGTCGGTGCCGAGGTAGACCAAGTCGACCTCAGAAGCGAGCTCCCTTAAGGTCGAGATGATATCTAGGGGCTTACATCCGGCGGGCACGTCCAAATCGTCGACATAAGACCCGCCTGGACATTTATAGATTTTGTTGTAAACAGGGACGTAGCCCTCTTCGGTCTTCACCACGGCGTAGTCCATAGGGCTGTAGGGCCCCGCCTCCACGGGCTTCACAAGCCTCCAGACCTTTTTACTCTCCTCCTCCTCTATCCTCTTCAAGTTGGTGGGCAACTCGAATATATGGCCCATTGTGGCTATTACTGTAAGCATAGAGTCGCCTGTGGAGACCTCGTAGGCGGGCATCCCGCCTATTATCAACATGTTGGGCCTCCCGAAGAACGAAGCTATGGTCCTGGCCTTAGTGGGCGACTCCACTACTAGCAGGACGCTCCTCATCAGATCTCTGGCCGAGAGCTCCTCAGGCTTCAGCTGGCCCGACATTATGCGCCTAATGGTCCTTCTGTCCTCGTCGACCTCTTTGAGTATTTTGTCCAGATCGGCCTTGGAGAGCTCCTCGAAGCGCACCTCGTCGAATCTGAGCTCGAGCTCCCTCTTCAACGCGTTTAGCACCTTCTCGTCGTCGACGAGAATTACGCTCAGTCCCCTCGAAAGCCCCCCTGCGTAGAGCCGAGAGGTCCTCCCGCTGCCTTGGATGTAGGTGGTGACGTCTGGCAACAAGACGTAGAGTTGGCCGTCTATATATGTCAATTTTACTTCCGTGGAGGTCTCTATGGCCTTTTTGATCCTTTCGTCCTTCAGGAGGCCGTCCGCCAGCTCTACGGCCGACTTGGCGACGTTGAGCACGTATTCCTCAAAGGAGTTGGAGGCGCCCTCCTTTAAGATCTTGTCGAGCCTTGCCGAATAGGGGGCTATACGCCTCAGTTGGGCTATAAGCCTATCGACTTTAAATCTCAGCTCTTGGGGCACTATGGCGCGTATGTTGTAGAGGAAGCTGAGATACGCGGGCACGGAGAACTCGTCCAGCCTCACCCTAAACTTATATTTAGGCATCCCCACAAATATTACATATCTTATCACGTGGGGCAGATCTATCCCTCTGACCAACGCCGATCTGGACGAGGCGAGGCCCACCAAGACGTCGAGCCGGCCCTGTTCGAAGTCCTCTAGCGCCTTCCTCCTAGGCCTAAAGAAATGTTCTGCCTTTATTCCAGACGACTGGAGGTACTGGACTAGCTCCTTGCCGAGCTCCCTATCCGACACGTAGATTATGCCGCCCCCGCCGAGCCTCTTCACCAGCTCCGCCACCTGGGCTTTGGGGTCTTCGGACAGCTTTACGTATAGGTCGTATACGTTCCTAAGCCCCTCGGCTCTGCCCCCCACATCGAAGCCTAAAATCTCTCTGAACAACAAAAGCCTCGTGGTGCGTCTGGCTTTAGCCAAAGCGCCTGACGCCACGAAGATGCCCAGTTTGAGCTCGCCTACAAGCCTCCTCAACTCCTCCCGGAGTTTTGTCATCCCCCTTTCGGCCTCCTCTACGGCCTTCTCGTCGCCTCCTAGAAGCGCCTTCCCCCTCTTCCTCCCCAACTCTATGAGCTCTAGCGCCTTGTTTAACACCTCGTCGTTGACGCCGAGTAGCCTCAAAATCCTCTCTATGTTCTTGCTGGTCGCCCTCAAGACGCTATCTACGTCGTCTGTGGCTATAAAGGCGAACTTGTAGCGGGACAGGAGGTCGAAGTATTTGGAGAGGAACGCCGAAGTTACTACCAATACGTCGAAGTCGCCGTTCTTGATCCTATTAAGGGCCTCTTCCCTTTCCTGGGGCCTCAACATGGTGTTGTAGGTAGCGATCTTCGCGTTGAGGTCGGCGCGTTGCGAGTAGTCTAGGAGCTTCCTATAGGCTTGGTAGGCCAACGCAGAGGTGGGGAAGACCAGAAGCGCCTTTCCCCTATTCGCCATATATAGCGATGCGACCAACAAGAAGGTGGTCTTTCCAGACCCCGTGGGGGCCACCACAGCGAAGCTCTTCCCGGCGGCCAGCCGCCTGGCCCAGAGCCGCTGGGCCCCCCACATGCCGAACCCTACTATCCTCTCGAAGAGGGAGTTTATCTCCTCATACCTCTTTAGCTTCTCCTCCAGTCTGGACAGGCCGGCGAGGGCCTTCCGTTCCTTCAACGCCTCGATTACGCGCCTCAAGCCGGCCTCTCCGGCCTCCGACGGGAGGCACTCGGAGCAGGGAAGCCCTCGAGCCAGCCGTCTAGACTCTATCGCCCCTCCACAGTTGGGACAGCTATGGAGATATATGGCGGGCAACGCCTTGAAGTCCACTGAGATTATTGCGGGTATAAAAAACTTGGCTTATTTCTTGAGCTCGGACGCCTTCCTTATAAGGATCGGTACGATCTTGTAGAGGTCCTCCACTACCCCATAGTCGGCGTATTGGAATATCGGCGCGCTCGGATCGTTGTTTATGGCCGCTATGATGCGCGAGTCGAGTATGCCGGCGATATGCTGGGGCTGGCCCGATATGCCGATAGCCAAATACAGCTTCGGCCTGACCTTATGGCCCGACAGGCCGACCCAGTGGTCCTCCGAGAGCCACTTCAAGTCCGCCGCTATGGGGCGGGAGCACCCGACCTGCCCTCCGAAGGCCTTGGCGAGGTCGAAGGCCATGGCCAAATCCTCCTTCTTCTTGAAGCCCCTGCCGACAGATACGATTATCTCGGCCTCTTCTAACTTCACGCCTCCAGAGGACTTGGGCTCCACTCCGGCCACTTTATACGCAAGCCCGCCCTGCGGCGTCAAGTCGACAATTTTAGACTGCGCCTTGGGGAACTCGCCTAGGAACTTGCCGGGGGCTATAGTCAAGACGGCCGGGGCGCCCACCCTCGCCGCGGCTACGGCCTTGTTGCCGAATACGTACCTCTCCACGAGGAGCTTACCCCCCTCGACCTTTAGGGAGGTTATGTCGACCATAAACGGCGCGTCTAATTTCTGCGCCACATAGCCGCCCAGAGTCTTGGCGTTTTTGCTCGAAGGCATGACCATCACGTCGTACTCTTTGGCCAACTGCAACGCCGCCGAGATCCTGACGCCGAGGTCTCTGGGGTCGCCCCCTATGCGGTACACCACGGGCGCCCCCTCGGCGTTTTTGAGCTCCACATCGCCGACGGCTAGAGCCGCGAATTCGCCGATTAGGGAGGCCGCATATAACGCCTCCCTATTGGGGTATATCACTAGCGCCTTCATATCACCCCCTCTTGCCTCAAGTATTGTAATAATTTATCCGCCTTCTCTTCAGGCGTTCCGTCCTTTATGATTACCTTCTTGCGTTGGATCACCACCGGCTTGTATTCGACCAGCTCCACCTTGGGCTCGACTTTAAGCCCCAAGTCCATCAGCGTCAATTTGTTCACGGGCTTCTTCATGGCGGCCCTAATGGCGAGGAGGGTGGGGATACGCGGCTGGTTTATCTCTCTGGTCACCGACACCACAGCCGGAGGCTGGACCTCGACGACCTCTACTGAGTCCTCCAAGTCGCGCCTGGCGACTATCCTGCCGCCCTCTATTTTCATCTCGCGGACATATGTCAAAAAAGGCCAGCCGAGCTCTGCCGCCACCCGCGAGGGGACCTCGCCCGTGTAGTTGTCTATAGAGGCCTCGGCCGCCAGGACCAAATCGGCGCCCACCTTTTTGATTACGGCCGCTATGGCTCTGGCCGTGGCCGTCTGGTCGGCAGCGATGAGGCCCTCGTCGGCGACTAGATACGCCTCGTCTAGCCCCATTGCCAGAGCCTCGCGCAGGAGGTTCTCGGCCTCCTGGACCCTCCTGGACAACGGCGGCCATTTCAGTACCGACACAGCATAGGCCTTGTCGTTTCCCTTTACTTTTAACGACTCCTCTATGGCGTTTCTATCTATATCGTTTATCTTCAGAGGCGTCTCCTCTACTACCACCTTCCCCTCTCTCACCCTCAATTGACTTGTATCCAGGGCAGGCTTTACTAATACTGCTACTTTCATCAAGACCTACTCGACCCCGTTATTTAATAATATTTCTCGACTAAACGAGTGATGTTATTACGCAGTGCGCCAGCCCAACCCGCCCTTTAGGTATTGATCCACATAAGGCACTACGCGCATACCCGCGCCGAGGGCCTTCCCTATGAGCGAGGGGCCGTGGACCACATCGCCAGCGGCGAAGACGCCCTTCCTGGTGGTCCTAAAGGCCTCGTCTACGTTTATCGTGCCGTCTGAGTTCAACTTTATGCCGGCACAACTGTCGGAGAACGGCGGCGTCGGCTCCTCGCCTAGAGCCAAAAGCACCGTGTCGAACTCCTCCGAGAACTCGCTACCGGGTATGGGCTCGGGCCTCGGCCTCCCCGACTTGTCGGGAGCGCCCAGCCTCATCTTCACGAACACTACTCTCTCCAACCTGCCGGAACCCTCGAACCTCACCGGATTTATCAGCTCTCTGAACTCTATCCCCCTATCTATCAGCTCCTTCTTTATGTTGGCCTCACCGGCGGGGGCCTCCTTTATGGTACGCCTATAGGACACCACGACCTTCTTCGCGCCGTGCATTAACGACTCCACGGCGGCGTCAATAGCCGTCAGCCCTCCGCCCACTACGAGCACCCTAGAGCCCAGAGGGTAGGTCTTCTCTTTCGGCAAATAGCCGAGCTCGTGGGAGTAGAGCCTGAACAAGAAGTCGAGCGCCTGGTAGACTCCGGGCAGATCCTCGCCGGAGACGCCCATCTTGCGGCTACGCCAAGTCCCCGTGGCTATAACCACCGCGTCGTACCTCTCAATTATTTCGTTTAGATCTACGAAGTTCTTCACGAGGAGCAACGCGTCGTGTTCTTGAGGCCTCTCCTTGCCGCAATAGACAAAAGTAGAGGTATAGAAGACGACCCCCACCTGCCTCAACTCGGCGACGCCCTCCCTGACGCCCTCCTTGGAGACCCTAAAGCCGGGTATGCCGAAGATGAGGAGGCCGCCGGGCTCCGGCAACGCGTCGTATACGTGCACCTCGTGGCCGAGACAACGCAACTGCCCCGCGGCGCCGAGTCCGGCAGGTCCCGCGCCTATAATTGCCACCTTCTTGCCGGTAGGAGGCTTTATGGTGTCAGGTTTACAACGCAATAGGAACTTCATATTTAAAGCGGAATCGAAATATTAATATCTTTTACTTACGTCCTAAGACAGACCTCCTTCGAGAACTTGGCGGAGAGGGCCGTACACACAAAATCCAGCGAAATCCTCACGACGTCTGTCTGCGACAAGTACGTCGTGTCTACGACCAAATCGAAGGGCGCGAGGTCCGTTATGTCGATATTATAGATCTGTTTATATCGCCGCCTGTTGAGCTCCTCGCGTTCCAAGATCTCTCTCAACGCCTCCTCGAAGCTCCGCCCATCCCTCAAGGCGACCCTCCTGGCCCTCACCTCAGGCGCCCCCTTTAAGTATATACAAATATCGGCGTAGGGCCTGACGATCCACGCGGTCAGATGTCCTTCGACCACCACATCGCCCCTCTTGGCCTCCTCTACGGCCAAGGCGTCCACCTCCCGATCTATTTCGGGATGCCCCTCGGCGTATTTATGGAACTCTATAAGGTCCATCCCGTACCTACTTGCGAGGTCCCTAAAAATAGTGCCGGAGGACCTAAGCCTCAGCCCCAGAACTCTCGCCACCTCTCGAGCCACTGTGGTCTTGCCGCTCCCGGGCTGGCCTGAAATCGCGATAACCGGCATTTAGGACCTCACGGCGAGCCGCAAGGCCCGCTCCAACACCTTATGGGAGACATAGCCCCCATACGGCCTCGAAGGCATCCTCGCGGGGCTCCTATCCGTCTTTATCCTCTTCTCGACGCCCTGGATGGGCTCCCCCGATATGGCGCTCTTAGGCGGGGCGGCGAAACGCTTATAGTAATGAATGGCGGCGCGCCCGCCCGGCGTCCTCCTCTGGACCCTCCTGAGAGATCGAGAACGCAAAGCAGGCCTCACCATGAGGGCGGATGCCACCCACTTTAAATGCATTATGCCGAACGCGCCAGAGGACGAGACCGAAGGGCGCAAATGGCGGGCCCGGCGGGATTTGAACCCGCGACCTACGGCTCTCCTCGGCCCGCCCTAGAAGGCCGCCGCTTTGGGCTGAAAGCCGGCCTTGCCGGCTCTCAACTGTCCATGCTGAGCTACGGGCCCTCGTGAAGGCCACCTAGGCCGTTTTAAAGCTTTTTCTGCGTCAATACGTCCGCAAAATATATACCTATGTAGTTACTACATAGGTATGTTGTTCCTCGACAGACCCGCAGAGCGTCTTGATGAGCTGTTCGACCGACGGGAGGAGGCGGAGAGGCTGAGGCGGGCGCTAGAGGACAGAGCGGCGGTAGTAGTGGTGGGGATGAGGAGGGTGGGCAAGACGTCGCTGATAAAAGCCGTCACGTACGGAGCGCCGAGGGTGTACCTAGACGCGAGGGCCTTCGAGGAGAGGGGCTATATAGCCTACGCCGACCTCCTAGACGTCCTTTCGGGCGAGTTGAGGCGGCTCCTGCCTGCCTTTAAGCGCCTCGCCGAGCTCTTGAAGTCGGTCAGAGGGGTCTCGGTGTCGGGCATAAGCGTCGAGTTCGACAGAGGGAGGGACGCGCCGAGGCTTGTAGAGATATTAGAGGCCCTCGACAGGCTCGGAGAGGAGACCGGCAGGAAGGTCGTATTGGTCCTAGACGAGGCGCAAGAGCTCGCCAAACTGCGAGGCAGGGCCGTCCTCCCGGCACTCGCATATGCCTACGACAACTTGAGGCACTTGACCGTGGTCTATTCCGGCTCTAAGGTGGGGCTCCTATATAGGTTCCTCAAGGCGGAAGACCCGGAATCCCCGCTCTACGGCAGGTACCTAGAGAGGATCGAAGTGAGGCCGTTCCCCAGAGAGCTCTCTCTCGAATATCTAGAGGCCGGGTTCCGCGAGGCCGGCGCGTCTGTCGGGAAGGAGCTCCTAGAGGAGGCGGTGGAGGCCCTAGACGGAGTTGTGGGATGGCTCGCCCACTTCGGCCTCCGCGTGCTGGCCGGCTCAAAGACGGCGCTACAAGAGACTCTAGACCACGCAGAACGTATAGTCGCCTCGGAGTTCTGCCACTTCGTGAAGGCCATGGGGAGCCCCAGATACGTCCACGTCTTAAAGCTCGCCGCGAGGGGGGCCAGGTGGTCCGACGTCAAGAGGTACCTCACGGCCGTCGAGGGGAGGGCCATCACCGACGGCGAGACGACAAAACTATTGAGGAACCTCGTCGACTACGGCTTTTTGGAGAAAAGGGGCGAGGAATACGTGGTGGCCGACCCAATATTGAGGCGGGCCGCCCCCGACCTGGCGTGTTGAGCAGAGGGCTTTTATACTCCCCCGCTCTGTGTGTTGGTGGCCGTTACCGTGTTCGCCCACGGCGATTCGGACGGCGTATGTTCTGCGGCGTTGATAAAAGCGGCGTTGAGGAGGACGGCCGAAGAGGTAAAAGTGTACTTCACACATCCGGCGGGGTTCTTGGAGGACTTCGCCCAATTCGCCCAGGGCGACGTCTATATAGCAGATATCGCCATAGACGAAGGCAAGGCCGAGGAGATAGAAAGAGCGCTCGAGGGGCATAAAGGGAGGGTCGTATACATCGACCACCACCCCCTGCCCGAAGGCTTCGCGCCCAGAGGCGTCGAGGTGGTGCACAGGCTGGGAGCATCGGCGTCGGAGCTGACCTACAGATACCTAGAGGAGTCGTTGCCGCAGGGCTACGACAGAGTGGCGCTCTACGGCGCCATAAGCGACTATCTGGACCACACCCCCTGGGTCGAAGAGGCGCTGGAGAGATGGGACAAGAGGGTAGTCTACTTCGAGGCGGGCGTGTTGATGCAGGGGCTCGAAGGCTCCAGGAGGCTACACGACCTGAAGAGAAGCGTAGTGGACCACCTCGCCGAAAACAAGGCGCCGTCACAACACCAAGAGCTACTGGCGAGGGCCCTAGAGCAGAGCAGAATAAACGAGGGGCTCGCCAACTGGGTCCCCCACAACGCTAAAAGGCGAGGCCAAGTGGCCTACGTGTTGGACCCGCCGGGGCCTCTAGGGCTTGCGGCCACCCTTGCGCGGGGGCTGACGGGAGCGCTCGTGGGCGTCGCGGCCGAGTCCAGGCCGGATATCTACGTTGTCAGCCTCAGAGCCAAGGCGGGAGTAGACCTAAACGCATTCCTGAGGGCCTTCGCGAAGAGGCACGAGGTATCGGCCGGAGGCCACCCAAATGCGGCCGGGGCGAGGATCCCCAAGGGCCTCCTCGACGCCCTGATAGGAGAGTTGAACTCATGGTTGACAGACAGGCCAGCGCCCGTCAACGAGGCGAAAAAACTTAAAAGCGTCTACGATATAGAGAATTCGCGGCGGTAGTCTAGCCTGGTTTAGGATGGCG
>JBEULO010000144.1:0-12013 GCA_041287225.1 Thermoproteus sp. | reverse complement strand
GGGTCAGGGACTGACAATTTTATACTCGACAATTAACGTCGTGGCGCTTAGGAGGTTGCTCAAGGGAGTAGTCCCCGACGACCTTTTGTCACTTGTACCTTCCTCTTTTGACATAATAGGATCGCGGCAGGGGGCCGTCGCCCTTGTGGAGCTCCCCGACGAGTTAGAACAATACAAATACGACATAGCTAACGCCATAAGGCGGTTGAACAAGAACATAGGCGCCGTAATTAGGCGTAAAGGCGCCAGGTCGGGGCCCTATAGGCTCTACGAGTACGAAGTACTGATTGAGGGCCCTACAGAAGTCTTACATAAAGAACACGGCTACTTCATAAAAGTCGACCCCACTAAGGTGTACTTCTCCCCTCGCGACCAGAGCGATAGAGCCGAAATAGCCGAGATGGTCAGGGACGGCGAGCGCGTGTTGTACCTATTCGCGGGTGCGGGGCCCTATGGGGTGGCTATAGCCAAAAGGCGGGCGGTCAAGTGGATCTACGCTGTGGAGTTGAACCCGTGGGGCTTTAAGTACATGGTGGACAATATGAAGCTGAACAAACTGGTCTCTATAGTGCCGATTAGGGCGGATGTCGCCGACTTCTGCCGCGACTTTAACGCCAAAGCCGATAGGGCACTTATGACTCTGCCGCTGGGCGCACATAAATACCTAGACGTCGCCGCTGATTGCGTGGTCGAGGGAGGCTATATGCACTTCTACCACACAGGGCCCGAGGAGGACCCGTTTAGGGAGGCCGAGGAGTTGTTGTATTCGGTCTGCCCCAAATGTATAGTCATAAATAGAAAAATAGTGAGGGACTACGCCCCCCATATACATAAAATAAGAATCGACGTAAAGATCAGAAGAACCTAGGCGTCTCTTGACCTCCCCTCCTCCTACCCCCCTCGCCTTGTCCTTGGGAGCTCCTCTGCATTATATATAGAGTTATCACCTCGGGGACTTTGCCCTCCTTGGCGTATTTAGCCAATAGGTCGCGGTATTCCGACGTGTGGTCTATGTCGACTTGGATAAATTTCACCGCAACTTCGCGCAACATGCCTTCAAGCCGTCTCAACATATCCAACGGCATTATTGCGGTGACTAGGGGGTTGTTCAGCCACGACTCGAAATCTTTAAGCACCCTGCCTATATAGCCCAACATCGCCTGCGCCGAATAGAGCAGGGTAAGCCTGTCGGCCTCCTCCATAACCTTGCCGTGGGCCTCCAGGTCGTTGATTATCCTCTGTTGTTCTTTGACCCACTGCTCTAAGCGCTCCATCATGCTCTCTAGGTAGTCCATTATCGGCTCCGAGGCCGGTACATCTGCCATGTATGGCACCTCGTCCGACATTAATAAAGTTATGCGTCCGGCGGCTAGAACAAAGACGCCAACAAGAGAGGCGCGAGGACCAGATATGCGACCATGAAGGCCCCCAACTTCTTGTAGCTCTCGATGACGCCTCTAATCTGCGCGAAGTTGTGGCCGAAGACCTCCGCCTCTACTTCCACCTCCCTATAGGCTCCCCGTTTGGCTCCAAGCGAGGCCTCCGCCGACGCCACGGCCCTATCTACCAGCTTAAAGAGGTCCTCATGCCGTATTCCCGAACCCACAGTCCTATACCCGCCGCTACCGACGCCGATGCCCGTAGACGCATGTGTGTCTGTCGTAATGGCCTCTACTAGGTCGTAGGAACGATATCTCTCTTGTATTTTTCGGTAGAACTCGGAGTCCATATTGTTGCCGTCGAAGACCACCAAGAGGCCCTTACGCCCATCGCATTCGGCCACCACTGCGGCCACGCCGCCGGCCCCCAACTCCAGCCTTAAAGGGTCTACAAAGGAGGAGTCGGCTCTGCCTACGCCTATCTTGAAGTCCCCACATCTCTTCGAAGGCAAGCGGTCCAGCGCTCTTTGGAGCGCAGAGACGTCTCTTTCGTCCCAACGTAGAGGTCCGTCGAACTTATTCTGGGCGTCTATCAGGACATAGCCTCTGCTGTCTATCCTTCCGGCGACATCTAACGGGATGTCGTCCGAGGCCGAATTGACCCTCGACACTATAGCGAGCGGAGGGCCTACGCCCAGAGAAAAGACAGCCACCCTGACGTCGTCCACCTCAGTCCTCCCGGGCTCGACTCCTCCGGCGAGCCCCTCAGGCCGCATAGACGAAGCCGCCCTAAACACCTCGTTGACGATCTTCTCCACATCTTCGGAGGACACGGGGTCCCTCTCATGGCTTCCAACTCCATGCATGAACACTACGTCGTAGCCGCTCCTAAGTCCCTTGGCCACTAGCTTCTCTATTAGGGAGCCCCCGCCTATATTCCTAAAAGGCCCTGGGTGGAAGTCCGACACCACGAACAAATGGCGCGAGTCGCCCTCGATTAGATATAGATGTAACTTGCCGCGATCTTTGACGCCCAACGGCTTGAAGGCGTAATCGAACATGCCCTCGGCCGACACAGAGGAATAGATAAAGGCGTTGAACATACAGAGCGCATCGCCGCCTTTAACTCTCGCCGAGAGGTACCTCCTCAGTAGGGGCATAGAGATGGCGTATATAGACGCCACGACGGCTAGGGCGTAGTCGTGCATATATAAATAAAACAATATAGTTAATCCAATTGGAAGTAAATATATTCTACTATTACAACGTAAAGACATAGCCATAGAAGATGCTATAATTGACGATATAATTATATAATGTAGTGGAGGCTTATTGAACAACAAATCGAATAGCGCGGCGAGCCCCAAAGAGAAAGAAACTACCTGGAATATGCCCAACTTTGTCCACAACTTCCACCCGACTGCCATGAAAAACGAATAGAAAGCAATAAAGGCGAGTATATAGATAATTCCTCTCTTTAAGAATATATCTAATAAAATAACTAGAAATAAAATATACGACAAAATCTTAGGGAACTCGCTAAAAATGTTGTTATATGCCTCCTCAAAAGTCCTCCTCATAGGCTTTCTATATAGGATCGCAACGCCATCGCTTGTGAATGTATCGATATATGTCTCAGATATGTGTTATATTTCGGCATCTTGTAGATGTACAGCACCTCGTTGAGTATATCCAGGGCCATATATCCGGCCGACGCTATTTCCAGCTCTCCTATCCTGTTGGCTATACGTCTATGAGTTTTTACATCAACAAAGGGGTGGAGGAGGACGGCATAATCAAGCCCGTACCTTAAGTAGTCGCCTACGGCCGAGAACCCCATATGTACCGTCTTATTTATATCGACATACCGTATTCCTACTATATATTTATTATTAAGTTTTATTAATATATCTATTTGAGTATTATATTTATTAATTAGTTGTGGTATATATGAAATTTTATTTAAAACTCTTTCTATTCTGCCCCAGAGGAGGTAGCCAGTAGCTTTAAGGTACTCCGAAAACGACTCGACCGGATCCCCCCCGCCTATCCCCGCCACGCTCACCACATAGGGCCTCTTTATCGTCTGCGCCTCCTCCTCTTCGACCGGCAGATATTCGACTACTTGTTCGCTTAAAGCCGTATACGGTATGTAGATAAATCCGCCTACATCTTCGGCGATACCTGCTTTGACCAACCCCTGGAGAGCCGCGCAGCGCCCAGCCGCCGTACATTCGACCAATAGGCTACCCGAGAGGAAGCCGAAGCCCTCCACGTTGGCCCTGTTGTTCCTCAAGTCGCTGAGCGCCTTCATGGATTCCCGCGGCGCCTCCGCGATTTTCTTCATGATGGAGTCCAGCGGGTAGAGTCGTTCCGCCCTTTCCGCCTCCGCCTTATGGTCGGCGGGGGTGCACGAGAGCTCTCTGGCGCAAAGCAGATCCACGGCAACATGAGGCATATAATAAATTTTCAGTCAATCGAGCGGTCTTCACAGATCGAGCCGGGGATAATTCATCATAGGTACCTCAATAGGCCTCCCTGCGATCTCCCTAAAAACTTAGCCATATCCCCCTCAAAGACTGCCTTAAGGCTCGGATTGTAGAGCGCCGCGGCTGGGTGGTAAGTTATACAGATGGCGGTCTCCACGTCGCCTATCTTTACCTCGAAACATCTGCCCCTCACCTCCGACATCTTTACGACTTTACGCCCAGCGAGCCCCATGAGAGTTTTAGCGCTGTGGACGCCCAACGCCACTATTAGGCGCGGCTTAAGGGCTCTAATCTGTTCTACCAAATAGGGCGTACACGCAGCAATCTCGTCGTCTAGAGGCTCCCTATTGCCGGGCGGTCTGCATTTGACGACGTTGGTTATGAAGACGTCGCGCATCCTATCTACGCCTAATTTGTCTAAGGTCTGCGTCAAAAGCCTCCCGGCCGCCCCCACGAAGGGCCTCCCCTCTTCGTCCTCCTTCTCGCCGGGGGCCTCGCCTACTATCATCACGCCCTTCTCCGCCCTCCCCTCTCCAGGCACGGGCCTCCTGCGAGTCTCGTGTAGTCTACATTTAGTGCATATCTGTATCTGCCTCGCTATCTCCTCGAGCCTCTCCACCACGACGCCCCTTAATATCAACAATTAACTATTACTCTTTTTATTTCGCCGACGCCGAATTACGTGTTCTGGCGGTTGTTCTCGCCTGCTAAAGAGAAGGAGTTGCCGAAAATAGGGGGCAAGCCCGTATATATAGCGAACGTATTGTTCTTGGGGACGGCGGAGCGCGGAGAGTTCGATGTGAGGCGCCACAAGCTCGTGGCGCTATATGTGAAGGACGGCTCCGGCCAGCAGTACAGACTAGACACCAGCAATGTTAAGGTCAAAATAAGCAAGGAGGGCATAGACCTGGACGTATCTGCGGTGCCCAAATTCTTTGAGATAAAGATGAGAGAATTAAACGCCTTGGTGAAACGCCTCGACGAGGAGAGGAAAAACATAGAGGAGTCGTACAGGAAGCTCGAAGAGGCCCTAATAAGGGGAAATATAAGCCTGCAGATATATGAGGACTCAAAAAGGCGGATAGCAGAAAAGGAGAAGAGGCTCGCTACTTCTTGCGTCGAGGCCGAGAAGAGCTTTATAGGCGTAAGCGACGCGTTGAAGAGGCTCCTAAACGACGTGGAGTCCAAGAGGGAGGCCCTAGAGGCCAAGAGGCTCCTCGATAAAATCGATAAGAACGAAGAAGAGATGTTGGCGAACCTCATAGCGCTTAGATCGAGCATAATGTCTATAGACCAGATGCTGAACACCTTGCTGTTGCAGTTGAGGCTTGTCTGTTAGTCCGCTATGTCGACCCCTGCGAAGTCCGCAGGAGGCGAGAGCCGCCCCTCCTCGTCGTAGTAGCCCACTATCTCGTGCTCTCTATTTGTTTTACACTTCTTGCAATATATATAAAGCCTCCCTCTAAATACAGTCAAGTTGAACCCCACATCCAGCACCCTCTCGTTGCCGCAAGAAGTACATCGTAGGAGCCACTTGGTCATCTCCTCAACGCCTCTATGTAGTCGACTATATATTGTGCAGGGTTTATGCCAGTGCTGGATTTAAATCCCCTCCAGTCCGGCGATGCGTTCACTTCAAACACTACATAGCCGTTTTTCCCCTCGCCTATATCCACGCCGGAATATATAAGCCCCAAGGCCTTGGTGGCCCTCACCGCGAGGTCTTCGAGCTCCGCGTTGAGGCCACAGGGCTCGGCCCTCGCGCCTTGCGCTATATTGGTCTTCCACATATTTGATATTCTGTACATACATCCTATGGCCCTTCCGTCGACTACGATGACTCTGATGTCCCTATTGGGCTTCTCGATATATTTTTGTATATAAAGCGGGTTGTGCGATATCAGAAGAGTCCTCATGACTTGAAAAGCGGAGTCGGGATCTGTGAACAACATGGCGCCGAATCCCCGGCTCCCCTGTATGGGCTTCACGACGACCGCCTCGAGGGCCTTGGTGGCGTTGTAGGCGTAGAACAGATCTTCTGTAACCACAGTAGGGGGAATCGGTATTTTCGCCCTCTTCAGGATATATAGGCTCATCAACTTGTCCCTAGAGGCCACAAGCCCCCTTATGGGGTTTATGGCTACGGCCCCCTCTTGCTCCAAAATCTCCAAGGTCGTCACTCGCCTTATCATTGTGTTGGAGTCCAAAAGGAACCCTATGCCCCTAATGACCACGACGTCCGGTTTGAGCGGCCCTCGCCTAGTCTCCACAAAGACGCCGTCTTGGTTCATCCTAACCGAAAGCCTCTGGATGGGCACATATCGGTATCTAATCCCTCTCTTCTTCAGTTCGAACACTATATCTCGAGTTGGCTCGTCGGGGATCGACGACTCGGCCACTACTACTACCTCCACGGGAGGGGCCTCACATTTGTTTATATAAGGATAGACGGCGTAGAGTAAGTGCGTCTGCGGGCCTCAAGCGGAGTGGCCATGTGTCCGGCATGCGGCTTCGCTATGCCGGGCCTCGACATATGCGAGTTGACGGGCACATGTGTCGAATGTGCACGAAAGAAACTTGGGCGTATTTGCGACGAATGTCCCGAAAGGAGGCGGTGCGACGCGGCGCTTGAAGGCTTGAGGTTCGTCAAGTCGTTAGAGCCAAAACTAGACGTATTTGTCGATACGTCTAGGCGCGTAGTGCAGAAGGCCGAGAGGTACGGGAGGGTCGATATAGCTGTCGCGTTCATGAAGTCCGTTGTGGGCCTAATAAAGGCGCTAGAGGGCGGAGAGCCCCAAGCGGTATTCCCCATATGGGTCAACACGATCTTAAGGCGCGATGTGGTGGTCAAGCTCTTGAAGACGCCGTATCTACTCCAAGAGGACTTCTACGACGAGTTCAGATGGCTATGTGCCGAGTTTAAATGCAGGGGGCTGGAGGCCCCTTTATCCAATCTGCTCGTCTTGGTGTTGAGCCTCTCTTTAATTGAGGGCGTGGCGGACCCCTCCCGCTATTTCAGCCTCGTCTAGCTGGCCTATAGTATGCGAGCAAAGCATCGAGAGCTCTCTTAGAGGTTAGATACATAACTACAGCGATTATATTTATAACGAGATATATACCAAAACTTATATACAAGTCGAATTTAAAATTAGATATACATATAGGTATATTTGAACTTGCTGTAACTCTAGTCTGGCAAATTTCTAGGGCTATATTATCCATCAAAGGAGTGAATACTGTTACGGACAGCGCTATGGATATAGCCGATAGCGCCACGGCCGCCGCGAGAAGTTTATAGGCCGAGGGATATTCGCCCCTCAAGACCCCAGATTTGGATAGATACCCCGTTATCGCCGACAATATCGCCAATACATACGAAGCGATGACCATGGCGTTAGGGATCTCGCCAAATAGGAAGTAGCTGGGGAGCCCCAATGCTATATATATCGAAATGCCCACAATGGAGGCCGCCATCGACAGAACTACCGCCATCCATATATATCTGCTGTATTGGGCCCTTCGCTCCTCTATTTCTTTTAGCGTCCTCGCCCTACTCATCTTGTCAGATAGACCATCTCGCGTATTTTGACCTTACAGTTGGGACATATGAGCAACCGCTCTAATATCCTATGGCCGGTTAAGTGCTCTATCCTCATAATTCTGCTGTCCTCGTTCATGGGCCTCCCGCAGGAGGGACATATCGCTAAGTAGTCCAGATCTACCGTCACATCGACACCTACTAGGTCCTATTAAAAAGTTAAGTCTGTAGCTTAAAATAACGTCATTTCGGAGAGCCCATGGAGAAGGTCGACATATCTACGCTAGTGGATAGGATAAAATCGGGGGAGAATTTAGAGGTGGGCGGATATGAAGGCGAATATGCGCTCGTGGGTAGAGTTAGGGGGATAGTTAAGGGCGAGATCTCAAACGAGGAGCTGTCGGACTTAAGGAAGAGGCGCCCCCGCGGCGGCCCCACAAAGAAACAGCTCGAGACCGCAGGCGAGGTCGCGAGGAGGCTGGCCGAGAACAAAATCGCATTTAAGGTGATATTCGGGCCCAGGGAGGCGACTATTAGAGTGGGGAGGGGCTTCGTGAGGCTCGTCGAGGACGTAAAGATCGCGGGCTTCTCGTCTCTGGACGAACAGCCTCTGCCTTTAATACTAGATGTGCTTAAAAAATACGGCGAGGTCAAACTGTTGAGGCCTCTGAAGTGACGTCTTGTAGGCCACGCGGTGCCGAGTTATTTCATCTAAGACCCTTAAAATAGGGAGAGGGATTTCGTCTAGATGTTGCCATCTTATTTGATCTCCGAGGCGCATCCGCGCCTCTCGGTTGGGGAGCTCTGCATATCGTACGGGAGGGAGGGCCCGGCGGTGGGTAAGAAGTGCGAACCCGACTATTTAGTGGTGGAGCCGTACAGAGGGACGTTCGTGTCGAGAAGCCAAGCGGACTTTTTCAAAGCGCCGGGCGGAATCGAGTTCACGGACTTCTACGTCGTGGATAGGTTAGGGCTGAAGAGATATAGGCTGTTAAGGCGGGGGGACAAGGCCTCTTTGAGGCGTATACACGAAGTAGATCTGTTCACCGGGTTCGTCAAGTCGGGCGCATATAGGGATGTGGAGAGGGCCTTCGAGAACTACGTCAGGGAGTACACATCTACCTGTATATTCGGTTGCCTCGCCTCTCTAGCTCTGGCAGGCATCTCCAAGGTAGACGACATAACCGACGGCCTCGAGAGTAGGGGCAAGATCTACTACACGTCGGGGCTGGCGTTATATGTGGACCTCAAGGCGAGGTCGAACGCAGTTGTAGAAGTCGTGGCGTCGGCGCCTAAAGCCGACGCATTTAGACGTATAGTATTTCGCCTCTTCGGGGAGGCCTCTGGAGTCCATTGGGCCTATATGGGCAAGTTAACCGTGTTGTCGCCGTCGTTGTTGCTCGACCTATTTATGTCTAGACGCCACCCGCAAGTTCTTCCTTTAAGCTCACCACGTTGATCCTGCCCTGCCTCTTTATCTCCACGAGACCGCGTTCCGCCAGCCTCCTGACTGCCTTATGGACGGTGCTCTTGGGGAGCTCTAGATCTCTCACTATGTCGCCCTGATAGGCGAAGCCCCCGCGGCTTTTTAGGTATTTAAGTATCTGTGCGTCTATGTCCCCCACATCTTCGTCTTCATCGTGGGCGTTGGGGCTATTGAGCGCTTTTACTATACGTTTACGCCCAGTATATGCCGCAAATACCAACACCGCCAGCTCCAACGCCAAAAGGACGTAGCTCAACATGCCTTCAACTCCTGTACGGCCAGATCCGACGTTATGAGCGCGTCTACTATCGTCTTGATGCGCCTCTCCGCCTCGACGCCTGCCTTCAGCCTATTGACCCTAAAGCCCATACGTTCCAATTTGTCCGGACAGACGGCCGTCGAGAAGAGCCTGAGGGTCCTGTCGACGCAATTACACTCAAAAACCGCCACGCGGCCGCCCAAAGGGACCGACTTCCGGATTGCAGATAGGTCCATATCGGATATCCACCCCTCGCCGTGTAGCGCCTCCAGTAGGTCCAGTTTTAGATCGCTCGGCATAGATGAACATAAAGACTTCAAAGAGTCCTCTACGCCCTCGACGTACGGGACGACTCTTAGGCGTCCCCCGAAGTCCTCTATACGCTCCGCTAGGCTTTTGAGCGAGAGGTAGGCCAACGCCCTCTCCATGTCGGGCGCCTCGAAGACTAAAGAGTCGCCGTCTCTATACACTAGGCACACGTAGGGGCTCCACCGTATTTATATAAAGGTTAATAGTATTACGTGCCGGAGACCATAGGCCCGCTGTTGAGCTTCAAGGAGAAATACCTCGAGAGGGTCTTGAGCGGAGCCAAACGCGTAACCATAAGGCTGGGGGTCTTGAGGCCTAGATTCCAGCTGGTCTACATAGCGTGTTGCGGCATGCTTTTCGGCGAGGCCGTAATCACCAAGGTGGAGTACTTGAGGCTGAAGGACCTAACTCCCGACATATTGAGGGAGGAGGGCTTTAGGGACCTCGACGAGGCTGTGACGGAACTTAAGGCGTTGTACCCCGAAATAGAGCTGGACGATTTGGTATCTGTGGTGAGGTTCTCGTTGATTAGACGATACGAAAAACCTATATCAATATCTGCCATCAAGAGGCCATGAAGAGGCTGTTAGACGCATTTAGGGAGTACGACTACGTCGTGCTGACAAGGCCGAGCAATTTGGCCTACGCCGTGGGCTTTCCCGACGGCCTCGCCTTAGTGGTCGACGTAAAGACCGGAGGAGCTACGCTCTACGTCTCGCGTCTAGACTACAGGAGGGCGCTCGCGTTGGCGGGCTCCGTCGAGGTGGTGGGCTTCGCCGCCGCCGAAGTGCCGCCGAAAAATCCCGACGAGAGATTGGTCGTGGCCAAAAGCCTAGTTGAGCACCTCAGAGAGGGCCTAAAAGGCCGCGTGGCCTCCGACAGTAAAGACGTAGGCGAAGACGTAAACGGCAAGATATTGGAGCTGAGGGCCGTGAAGACCGAGGAGGAATTGGCCAGGATGAAGAAGGCGTTAGAGATAACCGAGGAGGTCATGTTGAGCCTTGGAGACTTGAGGGGACGTAGCGAGCGGGAAATAGCGTCGACGATATATAAGCGCATGATCGAACTGGGGTCCGACGGAGTTGCTTTCGAGCCCATAGTGGGCTCCGGCCCCCACTCGGCCTGGCCGCATTATAATTACGGCGATAGGGTCGTGTCCTACGGGGATGTTGTAGTCGTCGACATAGGGGCTAGGTACAAGCTCTATTGTGCCGATATGACCAGGACGTTCCTTGTGGGCGAGCCGCCCAGCCAACTGAAAGATGCGCTTTATGCGGTATATGAGGCCTCCAAGGCCGCCGAAAGGGCCGTAAAGGCCGGCGCCCCTGCGCGGGAGGTCGACCTAGCCGCCAGGAGGGTCGTAGAGGAGTACGGATTCGGGCGCTACTTCATACACTCGACAGGCCACGGCGTTGGGGTAGAAGTACACGAGCCCCCCAGAGTCTCCGCGACGTCTGAAGACGTATTGAAGGAGGGCATGGTCATAACCATAGAGCCCGGCGTCTACATACCCGACATAGGCGGCGTGAGGATAGAAAACATGGCGTATATATCCCCCGGCGGCGCCGCCATCATGAACAAAACGCCTCATTTAATCGCATAGACCCCGAACCCTCTATCCACCTTCTTTATAGTGAAGCCGGAGGCCCTAAGCCTATTGGCCACGCCGCTCCAGACCGAAATGCCCCTGTATTTAGAGCCCGTGGCGCCTGTGTAGTGGAAGAGCCCCCCTCCCCTCTTCAACACCCTCGCGTACTCCTTATAGAGGCCCTCCGAATATAGGACTTGAGTCGCGTGGCTAAGCCTCGGCGGGTCGTGAACCACGTAGTCGAACGCCCCGTCCCTTAGAGCCGCCACGAAGTCCACCATATCCCCGAACACCAAGTCGATCCTCCCCTCCGAGAACAGCTCCCGGCTGTATGGATTATACGCGGCGAGCTCCAAGACGTTGCGGTCGACCTCCACTGTGACTACATGGCGGGCGCCCCTCCTTATCGCCTCAATGGCGGTATACCCAAGCCCGGTACAACACTCCAACACCCTCCCCGCGGCCCAACGCACCTTACGTCTAGTCAAGGCGAGGGGGTCCTCCAGCACGCTGTGCATAGTTATTCCGTCTATCATCAACGTGGGCGCCCAGCCCCTACCGAATACGCACAACTTATAGAACCTATTTGAGGCTATGGAGAGCTCCCGCCAGGCGTCGTCTATCAGAGCGTATACCTCACAGCTGTCCTCCTCCACCTCCGGCAACTCGTCGAGAAGAATTTCGTATTTACGCCCGCCGTACGTAAACGCGGCCCGCCGCCCGTCGTAGACCACCTTGGATATGCTCCTCTCTAAGTCGAAGGAGACCTCGCCTCTCCCCTCGGCCAGTTCTAATATCTGCCACCGAGAGACCGCCGGGACCACTACGGGCTCCACATAGTCTCTATGGGAAGAAAATTTTATCGTACTCCCCTCAGGGATTTTAACTTTCAGCGATAAATATACGGCGGAGCTACAACTCGTATGTACGCACAACGGATGCGCCTCAGCCCAGTCGGCGAGTAT
>JBEULO010000143.1:0-12131 GCA_041287225.1 Thermoproteus sp. | reverse complement strand
GCGGTGGCGACCCTGGCGGCGGCCATGGCGGGAGTCTCCGCAATTCTGAAGTCGGCGCCCCTCAAGGCGTAGTTGCCGTTCGTGAAGAGCCGCAGGGCGTTGTAGCCTAGCGACTTGTCGAAGTCGGGCCTCAAGTCCAGCCTTCCTATGAGGTCCAAGGCCTCTGGCCTCAACAAGCCGGAGTCGGCTAGCCTCTTCAACGAGGCGAGCGCCCTCTCGCGATATCCCGTCTTGCTCTTTAGGTAGTCCTTACCGAAGGCCTCCTTATATATCCGGCCCAGCAGGTGCGACTTAGCCACCTCGACTAGCTCGGGCCTCTCTATGGCCCGACGGAGCAGTTCGAGCTCCACTAGGTCTGAAAGCTCGGCGCTAGATATGTCGGAGGTCGGTATGATTTTCACCTCTCCGTCTACGCTCACGCCCACGTCGCTTGCCGCCCTGACGAGCGAGTTGTGGAGCTTATCCTCTGAGAATACCTCCTGCGCGCCAGACGCCTTGACGACTTTAACAGCCATATCATCCCTCAATTTCCATATATAGTTTCTTATATTTAAAATAATTGCAGTAGAGTTGAATGAAACTTTCAGTCCCCAGTCCTGTATCTCAGGAATCAGGCTTCGTTCCCGTCGTCATGGAGTTCGGCAAAGACCAATCTCATCACGTATATTTAGGGCGTCTATAAAGATGTGGACGTCGACTACGACATCTTTGAAGTCGCCGTCAAGAACGGGGCCAGGGCGGTTACTATAATCCCGCCTCCGCCCAGCGAGGCCGAGAGGTGGTTGGGACTGGGCGTAGCAATAGCGAGGTGGGGCTACGACGTACAGATATTGAACTTGCCCACATGTAGGGAGGCGACGCTCAGAAAAGTCCTGGCTAGAGCCCGCGGCGTGCCCATCTATTTAAGGTACTCACACGCGCTGGCCTACATAGGCCCTGGCGTCCTTCTAGAGCCAGAGGCCCCGACGGGCGAGGCGATTATGCGCGAGGCCTCGTCTAACGTGAGATATCTGGCCGATTGGACTCGATGTCTCGAATTAAGGGAGGCCGACGGGCCTGTCGACGTGTTGGGCGGACTTCCCGACGCCCTAGAGGCGTTGAAGGTCTGGCTGGCAAAAAGGCTTGGCTGAAGGCATTTCGTATACGGCGCCTTTGATCCTCCTTACGCCGTATATCTTCCACGGCCCTGGGTTTAATATCCGCTCCTCTAGGTTCAGATACGGGACGTGGCTATGGCCGTAGACCAGCCAGACATCTTTAGTGAGGCCCAACTTCCTTTTGGTCATTCGGCCGATTGTGCCGGGCCTTATGGAGTCTATTAGATACGCCAGAAATCCGTTCCCCACAGCTATATCGCCGTGAGTTACTACTATCTTCTCGCCTCCATATGTGAGGCTTATGGGGCAATTACAAGCCAGCACCTCTACTCCGTCCACAACGCCGCTGAAATGCCCCAAAAGGGGGTCGTGGGAGGAGGAGCTCAGAGAGGCGATCAACACCTTAGGCCTCACGGCGAGGACGGTCAGTAGCCTCTTGAACAATATCGCGACTTCGTCTCTTCCCACATGGCGATGCTCCTTCTCGAATAGGTCTCCTGCGATCGCCAATACGTCTATATTAGCCCCGGAGAGACATTTCCTCAACTCCCCCACGAGCGAGTTGGGCGAGCCTATATGTATATCGGCGACTACGAGCATCTAATTCCTGCCAATTTCGGGTTTTAATGTAGCAATCTATATAAACTCTTGATATCTATATATCATGCGGAAAATAGCAATAATAGGCGCCGCCGGGAGGGACTTCCACGTCTTTAACATGTTCTTTAGGGACAATCCGGAGTATAGGGTAGTGGCGTTCTTAATGACCCAGATCCCCATACCCAACCGACGATACCCTCGAGAGCTGGCAGGGGACTTGTATCCAGACGGCATACCTATCTATGCTTGGAACGACTACAACGAACTGGCGCAATTGGTCAAAAAGCTAGGCGTAGAAGAGGTCGTCCTGGCCTATAGCGACCTACTTTACGACGACGTAGGCCATATAATATCCGCCACGCTGAGCGCAGGCGCCTCCTTTAGGATCTTAGGCCCTAACGACACCTATCTCAACTCCATAAGGCCGGTGTTGGCGGTACTAGCCACTAGGACGGGCGCCGGCAAATCTACAGTCAGTAGGGCTTTAGTCAGAGAGATGGTCGGTAGGGGGCTGAAGGTCGTGGCTGTAAGACACCCCATGCCGTATAGAGACTTGGTATCGGGCGCCGTCGAGATATACTCCAAGAAGGAAGATTTGGCCAAGATAACTTTCGAAGAAAGGGAAGAATACGAACAATATGTAGAGTTGGGGGTCCCCGTGTTGGCAGGAGTCGAGTATGGGAGGATTTTAAACAGGGCAGAGGAGCTTGGAGATGTCGTATTGTGGGACGGGGGGAATAACGACTTCCCGTTCTTCAGGCCTGACTTCGTAGTGGTGGCGACAGACGCCAGGAGGGCCGGCCATGAGGTTAAGTCGTTCCCCGGCGAGGTCAATTTGCGTATAGCCGACGTTGTTGTAATAACTAAAGTCGGAGACGCGAGGCCGGAGGACGTGAGGGAAATAGAGGACAATATAAAGCGATATAACCCGAAGGCTTTAGTTGCTAAGGCAGATTTAGAGGTCGTAGTGGACCGGCCGGAGGGCTTGAGGGACAAGAGGGTAATCGTAATCGAAGATGCGCCTACAGTGACCCACGGGGGCCTGCCCTATGGGGCTGGTTATATAGCGGCACAGAAGTACGGAGCACAGATAGTGGACCCGAGGCCCTACTCCGTGGGCTCCATAAGGGAGCTCTACTCCAAGTACGGCCATATGGGCCCCGTCTTGCCAAGCCTCGGCTATACCGAAGAACAGAAACGAGACTTAGAGGAGACTATAGCTAGGGCCGATGTAGACGCAGTGGTGATAGGGACTCCTGCGAGAATAGAAGACGTCATCAAGATCGCAAAGCCCGTCGTGAGGGTTAAGTGGGAATTAAAGATAGTTGAAGGCCCCACTGTTAGAGACATGGTGGACATGTTTCTTGAACGCGTTAAACTCAAGCGAGCTTAATATCGCCCGGCTTACCTCCTAACAGTTTTTCATAATTCATAGATATAAATCTACTGCATTCTATAAGTATATCATCGTCAAGACCCCTTAGTCCAGCAATAATTATTAATATATTTTTTGTAGATTCATCGACTTTAGTCAACTCGCTGTCCCTATAGGGATATACGTGGAGGACAGTCTCGCCTCTGGCTAGAATTATCTGGCTGTTGACCGCGGTGGGCTTCCCCCCTATGGGGTAAAAAGTCTCGCCCTTAGACCACCTCAACTCCAACACGTCGCCGCCTATTTTGTCCATATCGTAGAGCCCCACAGGCACGAGCCATTTTATGGAGGCGGCGTTGCCTATATCTACGGCGGGATTTATACGCGGTAGCTCCTCGCCGCGCAGTACTCTACGCAATAACGCCTCTTGCGCGGGCCTCTGTTTTGTTGGATCTATTCCTATTACTCTCCAATAGAAATCTCTATAAACTCTAATTATTTTATTATCTTTTAATTCATTAATATTATATTTATTTCTAACTTCATTCTCTATTGATCTAATTATATCATCTAATTCTTTAGGCCTAACCGAATTGTTCAAACCCATCACCGTTTGGTATGCTATCCTTACGCCTACATCTGAGACCAAGTTTTTAATCTCCATGAGGTATAGAGGGCGTCTTTATTTTTTCAGTGCGGCGATAGCCGGCCACTTTGGGCCTATCTGTTTTTCATCACTTTTAGCGAAGTCGCCACAAAAATCTTTAACTATTCTGCTTATATTAGAGGGCGTCAGAAGCTCTTGTGGAGGTGAGACAAAAACTTGCCGCCCGTCTCTTTCGACTTTCCGATATGCCTCTTGCCGAGAGGATAAGGCTAATAACTTTGATATATATAGAGGAAGGCTTCGAGGCCGCTAAGGAGGCCACGCGTCTCGCCAACATACCAATAGCGGCCGCCGAACGCAGAGGCAGATGGGCCCTTCTAGAGGACGATATAGAGCAGGTCGAAGAGCGGATAGAGGTGGGGGAGGAGCCCCTAGAGGACGTGGAGGACAGCTTAGAGGAGGTCGAAGAGGAATATGTGGGCAAGTCGCTCTTAAAGAGAATTACGCCATGGAGTTAGAACTCCTGGCGGCTAAATACGGCAGGCTCCTCGGCGGGATAGACGTAGAGGCAGCCCTTAGGTCTATCCGCCGTAATTATAGCGGCGAGGCTATTAGGAGGATTCTAGGCCTAGAGGTCTCTGAGGTCGCCGCCGAGGACGATCTGGAATGTAAAAAGGCCAGGGCGTTGTTGAGCTACTACAAGGCCGAGTTGAAGAGGCTTAAAGCCCTCCGCAGGGAGCTGACAGGCCGCGGCGTATCTCCCTCCGACCTATACATAATCTCGGAGAGGATTAAAACCGCCAGGCGGCTTGCGGGCTTCTACAGAGAGATCTTGGAGAGATGCGGCTCGCCGCAGGTCAGTGACATCAGCCGTCAGCGATAGGCTTCGCTCATTTAAGTGCCTAACTCCCAGCTGGATATATATCTTCTTTGTTCTTCGGTCAGCACGTCTATCCTTATGCCCATAGAGGCCAGTTTAAGCCTAGCCACCTCCTCGTCGAGCTCGTCGGGCAGTTTATATACGCCTACAGCCAACTTGTTTTTAGTCAAATACTCTGCGGCCAGCGCCTGATTGGCGAAGGACATGTCCATAACCTCGCTGGGATGGCCCTCGGCGGCCACCAGATTGGCGAGCCTCCCCTCGCCGATCAGGTACACCTTCCTGCCGTTGGGCAGTTCGTACTCTTCGAGGTATGGCCTTATGGTCCTTTTAGATTTGGCGATTCTCTCCAGGCCCTCCACGTCCACCTCTACGTTGAAATGCCCCGCGTTGGCCAGCACGGCGCCGTCTTTCATCTTCAGAACATGCTCTACGCTTATTACGCGGATGTCGCCAGTAGCCGTTATGAACACATCGCCTATTTCGGCGGCCTCCGATATGGGCATCACCTCAAACCCATCGAACACGGCCTCCAGCGCCCTCACTGGGTTCACCTCGGTCACTATTACCCTACGGGCCCCAAGTCCTCGCGCTCTAATCGCTATGCCTCTCCCCACCCAGCCGTAGCCCGCTACGACCACCACCTTGCCAGCTATCAACATGTTGGTGGCCCTCAACACGCCGTCCCATGTGGACTGGCCGGTGCCGTATCTGTTGTCGAATAGGTATTTCGTGTAGGACTCATTAACCGCGATGATGGGGTACACCAATTTGCCCTCCTTATGGAGGGCCCTCAGTCTGATCACTCCGGTGGTGGTCTCCTCCGTGCCGCCTCTCAGCCCGGCCGCTAGGCGGTCTCCGTCCAGCTTGCCAGCGATTTCGGCCGCGTATTCCACCGCGCGGTCCTTCACCCCATATTTTACCTTATGTATCGTGGCCGTGAGGTCGGCCCCATCGTCGAGGGTTATCGTCGGGTTGAACGAGAGGGCGAAGCCTACGGCGTTGTAGTAGTCCCGCTCGGACATGCCGCGCCAAGCGTAGACGTGTATGCCCTCTTCTGCTAGCGCCGCCGCCACGTCGTCTTGCGTGGAGAGGGGATTCGACGGGATCAAGACGACGCGAGCGCCGCCCGCGGCCAAAGTCCTTACGAGCACAGCCGTTTCCTTCGTCACGTGGAGGCAAGCGGCGACCGTCTGTCCTTGCAGAGGCTTTTCTTGCTCGAACCTAGCGCGTATGCTCATCAAAACCGGCATGTTGCGCTCGGCCCAGTAGATCTGGTGGCGCCCTCTAGGCGCCAGGGACGGGTCTTTTACACGCGATTCCATCGGCCCGGAGACTTATATACATTTAAATAGATATAGCGCACAACTATGCCAGAACATCTAGGGACTTGTGACCGCCGAGGGCGAGTCCGATAAAATGACGACGATTCTAGTCCACATCGCACAAGGCCGCGGCGCTATTAGGCGATGAGCTCGCCGCAGAGATGTGGCATATGCCCTTTAGGCTAGACGGCCCCGGCCTAAAACGCCGTTTAGACCACTATGCTGGCTAGGTTGGCTATGCTCGGCCATCTGAGCGCAGCCTCCATCGCTATAGGCCCTCTTATCTCGGTCCCTTTCGGATCGCCCTCAGGCGATATGAGAACCACGGCGTTGTCCTCAAAGGCCACCCAAGTCCCGTCGGGCCTTCTGAAGGGCCTACGTTGTCTGACCACTATGGCCCTAAATACTTGCCTCCTGAGCTCCGGTTTCCCCTCCTTGACTATTACGACGACCATATCGCCGACGCCAGCGCCCTTGACCCTCCTATGCGTGCCTTTAGCTATATGGCCGACGACCCCTATAACTTTCACCAATTTTGCCCCTGAGTTGTCGGCCACCTCCACCACACTGTTGAGGAAGACTCCCGGCGTGACGTGAAAACGATAGCCTGCGCCTACCTGCCTCTTTCCGCCACGCTTGGCCATAAGAGGGTCGATCGGGTAGTTTTTAAATTATTTCCGTCTTCTATTCTCGATGATGCGACGCGTTGGTGTATGAGCGGTGATATGCGACGGACGGGCTGAACCTATAGGGATTTCTTCCAGGACAGTTGAATTCCAACATTTGAGGATAGTTTTATCCTTGTCTTGTTGTCGCTGAGCAGTTTGGGCATCTCTAGAGCCGGCTCCCTGCCGTCGAAATAGAAATAGAGATATCCGAGGTCTAACGGCTGTACGCCGAGGCCCCAAGACGTCGCGTAGTCGACCTCGCCGCAGTTATCGCCGTATATAGTCAGACCCCAATAGCGTTGAAATCCCTTCACCGGGCCGTCGCCTTCAACTACGAACTTGCCGTCTACTAAACACACAACGTTTTTCTCCATCCTGTATATGTCTGCTATATACTTGTAAAGCGGCCTGAAGCCCTCGTATAGGTTCTGGGCGTCTTTGGGGTCTATGACGTTTAGAGAGGCGGTCGGCATGGTCAAATAGAGGATGACTTGGGAGTGGCTTACCGGCATAGCCAACGCGATCTTCATGATGGACTCGTCGAAGGCTTGGGCCAGGGCCTTTACTTGTATTTTACGCCCTGTCGGCGATTGTAGTTCTATCTTCTCCTTGGCATTGCCCTGTACCTGTAGTATCTTCGCTTTGTATTTAGCGGCGAGCTTCTCCAACCCCAATATCTTCACCGCCTTCTCGAAATAGCTCTTCGGCATCGAAAACGTTATGGTCACATCGCGACCCTGAAGCCTTTCTAGCACCATCTCGATCATCTCAGGGCGCGGGTTGGACGGTATGGGGATATAGCTGTGGACCGCCAATACTATGAGCGCGTCTTTTCTCTGTAGGTTAGGCACTGCGTCGGGGCCAAGGGCTTCTATCACGATAGCTATTAGAACAAATAGCTATATATTTCATTAGAAGCCGTGAAGGCGAGGCTCCTCGGGCTTGATTATCTCTCGGAGAACTATCGTCGCATAGCTACCTCTAGGCATTTTGAAGGACAGTTTGGCCGTATCGCCGGCCAGATCGCGAGACGACCAGACGGGCGATACGAAGGCCTGTCTATAAGACCCAGACGCGCCTATTCTGGCCAGCGCGAAGTCCTTCATTTCTATCTCCTCGTCCTCTAACACAGCCCTCAGGTAATCTCTGGCTCTACTCTCGGGTACTATCAAGCCAGAGCCCGGCACCGGCAACACCGGCGGCTTGTTGCCGACAGAGCGCGACGCCAATACGGGATAGTCGCCTTCTAGCACCAAATCGTCGGCTAGAAGCTCGGGGAGACCCTCCTTCAGTCTCAACGACAACATCTTGTTGAAGAGATATGCTTGATAGGCCTCGACATATATCTTCAAGACCCTATAGGGTATAGACATCACGGCGTTCCAGAGGTTCTGCCCCGACGCTAACGCCCTCAAGAGGTGCCTCTCTTCCAACATCGACTTGGGCATTTTGGAAAGCGCCTCTGAGTAGTTGCCCCTACAGGCCAGCTCCCGCGCCTCTTTGACTCTAGGCGATTCGCCTTCGAAGACCTCGCAGAACATAACCCTCACGAACTCCTCTGCGTCTTTCTTCACGAGCGCCCTGCCGAGTATATGAGAGACGGGCCTTATGGTGCCGAATCTCTGATAGCCGTAATAATTGGGCACGACGGATATGCGGTCCAGCTCCCTCAAGGCCTCGGCAACGCACCCCGCGTCTATTTCGCGTATAGTTATCGTAAATCTATTACCCTCTATCTTTGAAGGCGATATGGGGTACTCGGCGTACCAAGCCCTTTTGTACTCAACGCCCTGTATCTTCGGCAGATCTTCGAACTTAACGCCGTAGAGAGATATCACGTGAGAAGATACGGCCCTCGTGTCCTTAATCCCGCCTATCCCCACCTCATCCCTTCTAAGCCTCAAAGACCTCTGGAGGACCTCTAGGAGCTTCAGAGTATCTACATCGCGTTTAACTATATGGACCCACAGCCAAGGCCCCGGCCTGGTCTGCGGCGGCTCGAACCCAGCCGTAGAGACCACAAGACCGCCCTCCAGCACCTCTTCTACGACGAAATCCTCAAGGAGCCTTTTTATCTTCCCCCCACAAGGCTTTACGTCTGTGATGTACCACTCCATGCCCAACGACGCGTCGAAGGGCGGCGCCCGCTTCACGTATTACCGGCACTATTAAAATAAATGGGAGACGTGAACTACGTGGCCAGGGTGTGGTTGGGACCTGCCGGCATACCGAAATTCGTCAAGAAGGCCAAAGACACAATAGACGGCATAAAGGCCGTGAGGGAGTTGGGCCTTAACGCCATGGAGGTCGAGTTCGTACAGGGCGTTAGGATGGGCGTAGAGGCCGCGGAGAGGGCCGGCGCCGTTGCGAAAGAGTTGAACGTAAGGCTTTCGGTACATGCGCCGTACTTTATAAACCTCTGTTCCGACGAGAAGGCAGAGGCCTCAATGAGGCGGCTTTGGGACTCCATAGACAGAGCCCACAGGATGGGGGCGTGGATAGTAGTAGTACACGCCGCCTATTACGGCAAGTTGGGGCCGGATAGATGTTACGAGGCCGTGAAGGCCAGATTGGGCGAGCTCGTAGATAAGATGCACGACGAGGGCATAGACGACGTCATTATAGGGGTCGAGATAACCGCTAGGAACAACCAGTTCGGCAGCGTCGACGAGGCCTTCGGGCTGGCCAAGGATTTGAGGATGGTCAGGCCCGTAGTGGATTGGGGCCATCTCTTCGCCAGAAACGGGGGGAGGGTGGATTACGGAAGCATGTTGGACCTCTGGAGGACCGTATTCGGCGACGAGGTCATGCACACCCACTTCACCTCGGTGAAATATAGGAACGGCAAATATGTCGACGAGCATGAGCCCATATCGATCAACATGCCGCCCTTCGAGCCTCTTGCAGAGGAGCTCGGCAAGAGGGACATGTCGATAACCCTCATATGCGAATCGCCCCTATTGGACCAAGACGCCCTGTTGATGAAGGAGATACTCGAAAAACACGGTGTGAGGCTTGTATAGCTCGGCGATAACGCTATATATCTTGTAGCCAAATAGAGCGACATGGAGGCGATGCCGCGCATCCGCCGCAAGGGGCAATCCGCGCCGCAGAGCCATAGGCCGGAGGCGACGTGAAGACCTCGCTAACGATCATCGATCTATACGCGTCGGCGCGAGAAATAAGGGGATTAGTGGGCAGACGCGTCGAGAATATATATACAATTCCTTCTGGGTATTTATTCAAGTTCTCTGGAGGCGCCTACCTCCTAATAAACGAGGCGAGGGCCTCCCTTACGGGGGTTTTGGGGGAGCGCGACTATAGGGGCGCCGAGACCTTAAGAGGCCTTATACGCGACGATAAGCTGACCGGCGTGGAGGTCCCCAGATTCGACAAGACGCTATACCTGAAGTTCGGCGGCGTGACGTTAATAGCCGAGTTGCTACGGCCCTTCAACCTGATAGCGGTGAGAGACGGAAAGATCGTCTGGGTCGACCGCTATTATAGGGGCAAGGACCGCGAGGTCAAAGTCGGCGTGCCCTATACGCCTCCGCCGATGCCCTATATAGACCCGTTGGCTAGAGGCGACGAGGCGCTGGAGGCGTTGAGGAGATCCGCCGATGTGAGGAAGAGCTTGGCGAGAGACTTGGGGCTTGGGCCCGAGGTGGCGGAGGAGGTCTACGCCAGAGCTTCAGGCGATGTGGACGAGGCTCTGAGGGCCTTGAAGGGCCTAGTCGAGGAGGTCACGAACGGCCCGTTGAGCCCTACGGTGTATTTCTCAGACGGCTCGCCCGTCACGGTCACTCCGGTCAGGTACGTATCGATAAAGGCCGACGTGGAGGAGAAGCACGATACGTTCTGGAAGGCGCTAGATAGATACTTCGGCGATTTGGAGCTCAAAAAGGCGGTAGAGGCCAAGACAGCAGAGCTGAAAGCCAAAAAGGCCAGACTGGAACAGTCGCTGGCCAAATTGAGGGGGGAAATCGAGGAATACAGAAAGAGGGGGGAGGAGCTATACTCCCTCGCGAGGTTCGTCCTGTCCCTAAAATATGAACTGGAGGAGTTGCTACAAGCACTTACATCTAATAGGGAAGTAGAGACAAGTATACGTATAGTTGACGTAAACAGAGCAAATAAAGAAGTAGTCCTAGAACATTCCGGCGTTAAGTTCAAGTTGAGGCTGGACCGCCCTGTCGGGAGGCAAATAGAGGCCCTCTTCGAGGAGGCCAAAGAGTATACTAGAAAGGCCCATAAGGCCGAGGAGACCTACAGGAAGCTCGAAGAGGAGCTCAAACGCATAACAGACGAAAGCGCAGAGGTCGAGAGGGCCATCGCAGAGCGGATGAGGAAGACGGCAGAACGGGCCTGGTTCGAAAAATATCGATGGCTGTTGGCTCTAGGCAGAACGCCCGCATTGGGGGGCAGAGACGCCTCCCAAAACGAGTCGTTGGTCAGGAAATACCTGAAGGAGGACTATTTGTTCTTCCACGCCGACGTCCCCGGCGCCTCGGCCGTAGTGGCGAAGCCGACGGGAGACGAGATGGAGATACTAGAAATAGCCCAATTCGCCGCGTCTTACAGCAGGGCGTGGAAGATCGGCGTACACGCCCTAGACGTGTTCTACGTCTTGGGGGGACAGGTGAGCAAACAGGCGCCAGCTGGCGAATATCTGGCCAGAGGAAGCTTCATGATTTATGGGTCGAGGAACTACGTGCGCCACGTCCGGCTGGAGCTGGCAGTTGGGATTAGGGACGACGGCGGGATTAAACGGGTGGTCGCGGCTCCGCCTAGGTCCATAACGCTGTTGGCCGAGAGGTATGCGGTATTAACGCCAGGGACCGTCGAGAAGAGCAAAACGGCCAAGGAGCTCGCCAGGAGGTGGAAGGCCGAGGCCCTAATAGACGAGATAATCGCGGCGTTGCCCGGGCCCTCTAGCGTTCAGGAATGGGGCTCCGGAACTCCTATAAGTTGGGACGAAATAAAGGCGGCCTTCTCGGCGTGGTGACGTGTATACATAAAGGCGGCGCGGCCCCCTGTGTAGTCGTCGACGCCATGTTGGGATGGCTAGCCAGATGGCTCAGGATATTGGGGGTAGACGCCCGTTACGGCGATCTGCCCGACGAGGAGCTGGCATCTACGCCGTGCCTATTGGTCACTAGAGACAAGGAGCTCTTCAAGAGGCGCAGGGGACCCGCTGTGTTGTTCCTGACGGACGACCACGTGGCCTGGATCTCTGCGTTGATGCGGCTGTTGGACGTAGAGCCCTTCAAAGAGAGTCGATGTCCAAAATGCAATTCCAAACTCGTGGAGATACCCTGCGAGGAAGCCGAAAGGAGAGTCGGCCACGCGATCCGCTCTAGTAGGTGTTGGCTCTGCCCTAACTGCGGCTCGACGTATTGGATGGGCTCTCACTGGGTCGGCATAAGGGAGACTATAGACGCCGCCATAAAGCGCCAAGTCGCATGCGTGACGACGGCTAGGCGGGGCGAACTCGGCGCAAACAACGGTTCGGCTAAAACTTTATAAGCAGATATGTTAAATAGCACAGGCGGGGGTGCCCGAGCCAGGTCAAAGGGGCA
>JBEULO010000142.1:0-12197 GCA_041287225.1 Thermoproteus sp. | reverse complement strand
GCTGTACATCCAGACCAGATACGAGACCGCCGCCGCTATTGAATATATGAGCAATGCGCCTGTAGCGATCAGCATATATCTGCCCACCTTGGTCTTCCTAATAGGCGCTATGTTCAATAAAGCAAGTATGGAGAATACAGCAGACAGCAGGGCTAGGCCCAGGTCTATAAGCCAAGGTATCATGGCCCTAAGCGTTCTACCTCCTCTACGATGTCCCAGTTCTTCGATAGGGTCTCGGAGACCACATAAACGGCGCCGTAGCCCTGGCCTATCCTCTCCACAAGCCCGTTCTCCTCCAACACCTTTAGGTGGTGCCTAACGGTCTTATAGTCCACGCCCAGCTCTTGACACAACCTATTTGCGTTCATCGGCCGATCCCTTAAGAGTTTTAGTATTCTCAACCGCATACGGCCGCCGCGGGTGCCCAATAGTACCAACAACAAAAGTCTGCGCAGATGCTTCCTGTCTGTCCACAACTACGAAAAAAGCCCGGGTTTATTTGTATGGCGCTAGGAACACCCAAGGCACCGGCTTTACGAACTGCGTGTTCACCATATATCCATCGCCGTACGTCCATACGTTCGGGAAGCGATAAGTCCCGTTGATCAGCGGCGCGTCTTGCCTTGCAGGAGAGCCGGAGAGCCAAGTCCACGTGGTGACAGAACGCGGGAAGAACGCGACGGTCACGATCGGGGCGGGACGGCCGCTACTATCCACAAAGGTGTACTGGGCGGTCACCTCGCCGTTTGCCGCGAAGGCATATGCGCCCAGGGGGGCCATCCCCAGAACTCCAGGGACGTCTTGTACTGCGTAGTACACGAGGCTGAAGTTGTATATGGCCTTTACGCCGTTGGGCGTAGAGAGGTAAGTACCGGGCGGCACAACAGCTATTATGTTGCCGGCCCTAACCGCGCCTCCAATAGTGCCGTTTATCTCGGCCTCGGCTATTTCTATAGGCATCAAGCCCTTCACCCCAGTGGCGTTCACGGAGGGCACATAGGTGCTAAATTGCAGTTGTGGGTTCCCGTCTCCAGCGGTAAAGACCCAAGGGACCGGCTTGAAGAAGGCTATATTCGCCGAGATCCCACCGCCGAGAGCTAGCCACTGGTTCTTAAACGCGTACTTGCCGCCGACTAGAGTCCCGTTGGGCTCTTGTTGATATCCCAGCCAAGTCCAGCTCGACCAATTGGGCGGAATGAAGGCCAGCGTGACGACCGGCATCGGCTTTCCCGATGAGTCCACAAGGGAGATGGCAGGCGATATAGTTCCGTTTACCGCAAATGCGAAGGCGTATACCGGCTTTGCGCCGTCTGGGCTCTCCTGCACCCCAACAACGCGGTAGAGCACCAGCGAGAACACATACGACGAATAGGTGCGGTTACCCCACTGGACGTAGGTCCCGGGTCTTATCACGACTATAATGGGGCCAGCCCTCAGAGTGGCCCCCCTAGACGCGTTCACCGTCACGCTCGCCGCGGCCACCGGCTCTAGCCTCGAGGCCATGGAGGCCGCGCTTGTGGTGGTAGTAACTGTAGTGGTGACGGGAGGCGACGTGACGGTAGTGGTATATGTGGCTGTCGTCGTGTAGGTCTGCGTCGCCGTGACGGTGGCCGGGACGGTTGCCGGCGCGGACAGGCGGCCGACCGCATAGCCTATTATGGCCAGCACTATTGAGACCGCTATGAGCAGACCGGTTGTTCTGTTCATGGGAGCGCCCCCCGTATGCAATAGATATACTTTTTCCCAAATTTCTACCTATTTTTACCTAGATTACAGAGACCCTGAGGACTAGAGGAATGCCGGACGCCATCCTCTCCACCACCAGCCTGGCCAGATCTATGACGTAGACCTGCCTTACGGCGTACACGGCCCTCGCCCCTATACAGGCCAGATTGGTCGTGCCGAAGGCGGGTTTTGGAAGCTCCACAGGCAATTGGCGCCAGACCAGGCCGTCGATAGACGTCCATAGGGGGTTCCTCGACATCTCTTGGGCTGCCAGATAGCCGCCGCATCTTGCCACCGCGTGGGTATAACCGGTTGGCCCCACGGCCATATTGAACTTGTCCAGGTCCTGCGTGTAGTAGATGCCGGTAGAGGTGGATATGTAGAGCCTGTCCCTGTCGGCGAGTAGGGCGTGTAGATCGCCCCAGAAGCGCGTGGGCGCTAACGACTTGAGGTCGTCGCCTACTAGAAGGCTCCCGTCCTCCACAGAAGCTACGAGCTTTCCCTTAAAGGTCACGATATCTGTTATATGGGCCGGCCCTTTGAGGAAACGCCACCCGAGCCTCTCGGCGTATCCGGAGAGATCGGCTATCTTGTCCCCCGTAGCCGCATCGAACAGCGTAGGCCCGTCGACGGCTGCCACTAGCGTCTCGCCGACAGACTTAAGCCTCCAACAGCCGCCGACAACCCGCCTCCTTAAGCTCCCTCCTCTCACCTCATATACTCCAGAGGAGGGCGAACAGACGTAGAGATAGCCCTCGAACAACGCCACATCGGCAAGATCCAGCTCGGGACAACATATCCTATATGCGCCGCCTGTAGGCACAAGCTCGAAGAGTCCCCTCTCTGTGGCCAGAAAAATCTGCACTAGACCTATGGCGAATAGACTTAAAAATACTACTTCAAGACCTCGATGAAGGCCTCGGGGGCCTTGAAGCCCACCCTTCTATGCGTACCGTCGCAGTAGGGCTTCTTCGAGGAGCTACCGCAACGACATAGATAGGCCACCGGCTTTTCGTCCACCAACACCTCGTTTGGTCCGTCCTCTATGGAGCGGATTACTACCCTCGCCATGGGTTTGTTTCGAGCTGTCCAGTTAAGTATTGCGACTAGTGCACTATGGGCAAGCCCGAGCCCTTGACGGCTACATATCCCGACGGCATTTCCTCCCGCCTTATCAGCTCTAGGAGACGCCTAACTGCAGGCTTGTTTAGGCTCTTCCTGCTAACAGCCACATCGAAGCGCTCCAGAGCCACCTGTCTGAACTGTAGCCCGTAGGCCTCGGCCGCCGCGGCGACGGCCAGCCCTATGTCGGCCTCGCCTTCAGCCACGCGGCGGGCGGCCTCTTGGTGTGTAGAGACCTCGGTCGAGTAGCCCTCTAGGCGTTGGGCCACGACGCGTTTAGAGGCGCCGAGCTTAAACGCCAGTTTGTCCAATAGGTGTTCCAATAGGGCCCTGGTGCCCGACCCCGCATTACGATTCACAATCCTAAACCGCAAGAGGTCCTCCAGGCCGCTAAAGCCCACATCTCGGCCGTAGACAAAACCTATAGACCTCATGTAGCCCTTGTGGAGAACTAGAGAGGTGGAGAGCCCCAGCCGCTCTATATATGGGACGTTGTAGTCCTCGGTGAGGGGGTCGAAGAGGTGTGTCCCCGCCACATCGGCAAGGCCCGACGCGACCATCATAAGGCCCGCGGTGGAGCCGACCCAACGCGCCTCCACACAAAAGCCCTCCTCCTTCAGCCTGTCGAGCAGATATTCCATAAAGGGGTCCGAGCTGCCGGCATATACGAAATCGCAGAGGCCTCCCGCCAGCTCTTCGAGCCCGCCCAACCTCCTCTCCACGAACTCCAAATATCGAGATAGGAGCGTCCTGCCCTCTCGAGTCAACTCGGCGCCGCCGCCGTAGCCCTTTCTGGCTTCGACCAACTTGACGCCAAGAGCGCGCTCGGCCTTTGCGACATAGCTCCAAGCCCTGGAGTAGGACAGCCCGAGCTTCTTGGCCGCCGAAAGGATGGAGCCCGTCTCGTCTATATATTTAAGGAGCAACGCCGTCTCGGCGTTCATCACGGGCTTCCCCTCTCTAAGCAGAAGCACATCTACAACAAACCTATCCACAAGTCAAAAACAGACGCTATTTTATTTCTTTAAGACGTATAAGACCGCGCCGACAACCAACAAGATAAAGCCGAGGAAGCCGAGGCCTAGCGACGTGAGCATGAAGAAGACAGCTTGCGAGAGAGACGGGCTTATGGTCACTACGGCATATCTAAACGAGACGACATGGCTATAGTTATTTATTATGTAGACCGTCGTGTTCGCCGCTACCGCCACAGCGGTGATGAGCCCTTGTGAGACCACCCTCAACGAGCTGGGCTCCACCCTAAGGGGTTCCGACGAGTTTATCAAAACGATGGCGGTCTGGGGGTACGTCAAGCTTAAATTCTCGCCGGGGGCCAGAGACGTCGCCGACGTCCTATTGAGCTGGCTTAAAGCCTCGTTAATTGAGGTATTTAGGGCGCTCGCAGGGGCGCCGAGGAAGAACAGAATAACGGCCACTACCACTATCGCGACGCCTATAAGGGCCACGACGACGGAAAGCCTCATGCTATGTGGTAGTTATATAAATTTAGTCGACGCAAGCGGGCCCGGCGGGATTTGAACCCGCGACCTACGGCTCTCCACGTCTATCAGACACCGGAGGTTCGGCGGGCGCCGCCCACCGCCGCTCTGATCCATGCTGAGCTACGGGCCCAGTATAGATAAGACACCAGTTAAAAACCTTGCGGCGAGAGATATAATCGATATGCTGATGGAAAAATTTATGTATTTTATATACTGCCCAATTATTCCTTTATGGCACCTATGCTGATAAACGTCTTGGTCTCTTTGACGCCCTCTAGGTTATTGAGGGAATCAAGCACTTTGTCCAGCACCGTCTCCTGTGTTATTACCGCCAAGTCGTACTCGCCAGCGAGCCTCAGCGCCTTCTCTATTGGTAGTTTCTTGGAGAAGTCGTAGACCTTGTCGCGGTATTTCGGTTCGACTTTGACCAGCACTATCACGTCGTTGCTCTGGCCTTTCAAGAACTTCACGGCCTTTTCTGTCACGTCGACGAACTCCCTGCCCGTCCTTACGAGCCCGAGCTCTTTGAGCCTCTTGAGGTGTATGGCGAGCGCCTGCCTCGTCATGCCCAGCTCGCGCGCTATCTCGTCTTGGTCGCCGTATACTGTGTAGACCCTCATCGGCTGGGCTCGTTGTAATAGGTGTTGTAGTATCTGGACCTGTCTATCTGTCAGTCTTAACTCTTCGCTGGTCACCATATGCCTAGAGAAAACAGAAATATAAAAACTTAACTACAAAAAATAAGCGTTTTTCAGTGAAGAAACTCTTATAGATGAGAGATGCTTAACGATGAAAAACTAACAGAAGATCGCGGCGACCTGTGGCGATCTCTAGAAACCGCTTGAATAATCCCACTTAAAAATTTATCGCATTAAGCCTCGGCGCCCCAGTAGGTCTCGTAGAGTTTAAGCCAAGCTCCTCCAACAAGCTTGTTCCTGCCCACCACTTCGGTTATTGGCACGTAGACTATTTCGCCCTCTCTATATGCCGTCATGACGCCGAATTTGCCCTCCTCGATGGCCTCGTAGGCCGCCGTGGCGTACCTAACCGCGAGGACTCTGTCGAAGGCGGTGGGCGGGGCCCCCCTTATTATGTGGCCGGGTATAGCCGCCCTGGTCTCGAGGCCCGTCTTCTTTTCGATAAATGCCGCCAGCTCGTTGCCGACGCCTCCAAGCCTCACATGGCCGAACTCGTCGACAGGTCCGCCGTATGACTTAACGCCCTCTGAGGCGATCACCAAGGCCCACTTCTTGGACTTGTAGGCCTCCTTTACGCGTTCGGCCACGAAGTCCCAGCTCACTTCTCTTTCTGGTATCAACACGAAGTCGGCCATGGTGGACAGCCCCGTGTATAGGGCTATCCACCCCGCCTCCCTCCCCATGACCTCCACAACGCCTACACGTTCGTGCGACACTAGAGTCGTCTTGAAGTTCTCGGCGGCCCTGACCGCCTCGTTCACGGCAGTATCGAAGCCTATAGTGTAGTCGGTCCCCCACACGTCGTTGTCTATAGTCTTGGGTATCCCCACGGCGTCTAGAACCCCACGCCTCTGCGCCTCGCCGGCCGCCCCCAACGTGTCGTCGCCGCCTATAGCCACCACGACGTCTAGGCCCAACTCCTCTACGTTTTTGGCGAGCGTCCTGGCCCTCTCCTCGTCCTTAAAGGGATTTGTCCTTGAGGTCTTGATGTAGGTGCCCCCGGCGAAGGCCCAGTCTAGAAGGTCGACCGAAGAGACTCTCTTGGCCTCCTTATTGAGCAGGCCCCTCCAGCCGTGCAGTATGGCATATACCTCGTGTTTCTTTTCGGCCAGTTTTACAAATGTATATACAGCTATGTTGAGACCAGGCGCGTCTCCCCCTCCGGTGAGCACTCCTATCCTCATGGCGCCGCCTTGACTACCTCCTTTACGCTCTTGCCGTTGTAGACTATTTCTCCTAACAACCTGCCGAACTCAACGGCGTTTTTCCTCTGCCATACGTTCCGCCCCACGGCGACTCCTAAAGCGCCAGCGCTGACGACCTCCTCCACTTGCCTCAAGAACTCCTCGTCCGTCTTGGTCTTAGGTCCTCCCGACATCAACACTGGGACCTTACCCGCGACTTTGACGGCCCAGGCGAAGGATTTGGGGTCGCCCGTATATTTTATCTTCATGGCATCGGCTCCGAGCTCTAGGGCTATCCTGGCCGCATAGGCCACCACCTCGGGGTGGTTCTCGTTGCCGTTATATTTTGTGTCCACCTTGCCTCCTCTCGGGTACGACCACACTACTAGAGGTACGTCGAACCTAACGGCGTCTCGTTTTATTTGAGCCAGATATTCTATTTGTTTCCACTCGTAGTCGCTACCTGCGTATATCGTAAAGCCGACCGCACTGGCGCCTAGGCTCACCGCCTCTTCTACCGTACAGTTGGGCGCAGAGATAGGCGCCCCGTTATATAACGACGTCTTTCCGTTAAGCTTAAGGATCAACGGCACGCTGCCGTCGTAGTACTTCTCCGCTATGCCCCTCTGGAAGACCACGCCGTCGAATTCGGCCTCGCGGGCTATCTTCAATATGTATTCGGGATCCGCCGAGTCGACGTTATCCAAGAAGTCAGTGGGGCCGTGCTCTATGCCGTGGTCGTACGCCAGTACTATCGAGCGGCCGCGCCTAGCGAATATCGATTTGAACTTATCGGTTAGTGCGTATCCCCTCATAATAGGCATGGACGAATTGGCTATTAAATCTTTCTAGCCATATTATACCTATCGTATAACACAAACCACATGAGTTCACCTCACATCATTTACTCACGAGATGTGAGCGATGTATATAAATGCCGACTGAGGCCGGCATGTGGAGAACATTGCGCTGATAGTATTGGACACCTTGCGTTGGGACTATTCCGCCGATTTCGACTGGCTTAGCCAATTGGGCTTTAGGAAATACTTAGCGTGGACTACAGCTCCCTGGACTCTGCCGGCCCATATATCTATGTTCACAAACCTCTACCCTTCAGAACATGGCGTACATGAGCCCAATAGGTGGCTGGGGTGGAACTGGCTGGGCGTCGCCAGAGAAAGGGCCTTGTTGTTGATGGGTAAGTTGAGGGGAGGCGTGTTGGGCCAATTGAAAGATTTGGGGTACAAGACGGTCGGCCTCTCGGCGAATCCCTACGTGAACGAACATTTCGGCTTTAAGTTCGACGAGTTTTACGACATAAGCGTTGGCTACCTCAATAGGGGCATTAAACTCAACGGGAGGGAGGTGGAGGCAATAAAGGAGATATTCGAGGAGGGAGCCACCGTTAAGACCGTAATGAGGGCGTTTTTCCGCAACGGGCCTATCTCCTCTGCGAAGCTCTTGGCGAAATCCATAGAGTTATTGGCACTAGGCATACCTAAAGAGAAGGGGGCCAGACTGGCGGCCAAGATCGTGGAGAAACTAACGGGCGAGAGGCCCCTCTTTCTGTTTATGAATTTAATGGAGGTACACGAGCCGTATACGGCAACTGACTGGGCGCGGACGGGCAGGGCCTACATAAAGGCGCTAGTCGACGGGAGGGCGCCGCCTAGAATTACAAACACCTGGAGGAAACACTACCCCAAACAAGTGCGTTATCTGTCTAATATTTTGAGGCGGATAGTCGCCGCGCTTAAGGGGTTCTCCATAGTCGTAGTGTCGGACCACGGCCAGATGTTGGGCGAATATGGTGCGTTGGGGCACGGGTATTGGCTCTACGACGAACTCGTCAAGGTCCCTTTGTGGGTCAAATCGCCCAGGCGCGTCAAGCTCAAAGAGCCTGTGAGCCTCGCCACTATATACTCGGTCTTGTTGAATATAGCAGATGGAAGCAATATAGACCAGAGGCCGCCTCTTGCAGAGGCCTTCGGGCCTTTAATAGCTCCCTCCCAGAGGCAATTCGTAGATTCAATAGATAAAATTAAAGAGCTATATAGATATAGATCTAGAGAGCCTGGGCGTATATATTCCAATTGATATTTTAATAGGGATCGATAGTTCTATGTTCCTACTTGGAGTGAACTACTGGCCGCGTAAACACAACATAAAAATGTGGAGAGAATGGAACTACGACGACATCAAGGAGGACTTAGATGCGATAAGGACTCTCGGCATAAGAGGCGTCCGTTTCTTCATCTTGGCGGAGGACTTCTTCGACGCATATGGGGGCGTATCCGAAAGCGCGTTGGCGCGATTAGGCCAATTTATGGACATGTTAGGCGAAAGGGGGCTTGTGGGCTTTCCCACCTTGATAGTAGGCCACATGTCGGGCCGCAACTGGACCTTGCCGTGGGCCCCCAATTGGAACATATACGAGCCCTCTGCGGTGACCCGGGGCATCAACTCGGTCTTAAAGATAGTCGAGAGGATCAAGGGACATAGAGCGTTGGGCGGATGGATTCTGAGCAATGAGCTCAGCCTCGTGAAGTGGGCTGGAAGTAGAGAGGAGGCTATAAATCTGTTAAGGGCCTACTCCTCAGCCGTCAAGTCCGCAGATCCCGCCCACCCGTTTTCGTCGGGCGATGTGCCCAACTCCTACCTACAAGAGGCTCCTAACGTAAAGGGGCTTGTGGATTGGGTGGGGCCCCATCTATATCTATACGATACGGATTCCATACGTCACTCCTACCTCTATCCCGCCTATATAGAGCTATTCTCGAACGACGGAGAGGTGCCAGTCTTGTTGGAGGAATTCGGCTTCAGCACCTATCAGTTCTCGGAGGACCTACACGCTAAATTCATAAACGACGTGCTTTGGTCTTCTCTGGCCCACGGAGCCATCGGCGCGTTTATTTGGTGCTTCTCCGACTTCGCACAAGAGGGAGACCCGCCGTACGAGTGGAGGCTCTTGGAGCTGGGATTCGGCCTCGTAAGGGCCGACGGCAGTTTGAAGCCAGCCGCCCTGGCTGTTAAGAAGTTCTCGGAGGACCTCAAGGCGCTTGAGGAGGCGGGCTTGGGCAGAGACTTCAAAAGGCCTGAGGCACTCGCCTCTGTCGTAGTGCCCTTCTACATATATAGAGATTACGAGTTTGTACAACAGAGTTGGCGTAACTACCCCGGAGTGAAGCCCGCCTTGATGGCGCTTTCGCTGGGCTTTATGGCCGGCCTACGTATGTCTTCTGTCTACGAGCTGTCGAGAGATAAGATAAGGGGGAAGAGGCTGCTCATATTCCCCTCGGCGCTTTCGGCGCTGGCTACCACTTGGCGCCTCGCATACGAGGTCGCGACGTCAGGGGGAGTTGTCTACGCCTCGTTCTTCAGGAAGTTCGGAGGGGTCTCGGCGCTTCACGAGGCGGCGACGCACCTCTGGCGCGACCTCTTCGGCGTGGACAACACATTAATTCCCGGTAGCGTGGGGCTCCGCTACAGCGGCATATTTAGGATGAAGTTCGTGAGGGACTTCGGGCCCATAAAGGCCGGGGAGGAGCTCGAATTCGCCTTGGACGATCCCGTCTACACCTATGCGATAAGGCCGATAGACGCCGATGTAATAGCTGTAGACCACAGAAATAGACCGGTATTAGTCGCCAGGAAGAACGCTGTGCTCTCAACAATACCCTTCGAGATAATCCTCGCTGAGATGGAGCGCGTCGATTGGCTTAGAGGCTACCACAGGATATATACGGCCTTGGCCCATATGGCGGGGCTCGAAGGCCGATATATTCCAATGGACCCCAGAGTCGAGATCTCGACGTTTGAGGGAGGAGGTAGAGACCTCGTAGTGGCCGTCAATCACGCCTACGAGAAGCTAGAAACACTGGTGGCCTCAAGCGGCGTCAAGAGCCTCGAGAAGATAGCAGGGTCAGGAGAAGTCGAGGGGCCCGACCCCATCAAAATTAAACTGGGCCCTAAGGACGCCGTTGCGTTCCTGGCGTCGCGTTGATCTTACCCGGCCAGGGGCAGAGGTCTCTCACCGGACAGCCCCCACAACGCGGCGCGCGCGCCTTACAGTAGTCCCTACCGAATTGGATCAGTTTCAAGTGGACTTCCAGATATCTATCTGGGGGGAAGTTCGCTAGAAACCACTTGCTTATCTCTTCGTACCTCTTGCCGATGCCCCAACGCATCGCTATTCTAGTTATGTGGGTATCTACAGGGAAGGCGGGCCTGCCCAAATTGACCAATATGACGTCGGCGGTCTTGTCGCCGACGCCCGGCAGAGATTTAAGGAAGGCGCGCGCCTCGTCCACCGGCATATCCCTCACCGAATTTAGATCTACATCAAGGACTCTTCTCGACAGCTCTATTAGATTCCTAGCCCTAATCCTATTCATGCCGGCCGGCTTTATGAGCTCGGCCAGCCTCTCCTCGCCCAGCGCCAACAGCGCCTGCGGCGTTATCTCGCCTACTGCGCCCTTTAGGTTATAATAGGCGCGAAAGGCGTTTCTGTCCGAAGTGTTCTGCGTCAAAATCACCGCCACCAACAGCTCGAACAGACTCGCGCCGGCCCTACGGAGGACGGGCGCCACGAATTCTTCCTCCCTCAACTCGACGGCAGATATGGCCTTTTCGACCAGGACTTTGAGGTCGACCACGGGGAGAGATGGATTATGTATTTCTAATTGCTGGCGACTTAAATTACGCCTAGAGGCTCTACGTGGAGATAGCAGTGAGCTTGACGGAGCAGGGAGTCCTATACATTAGGCGGAGCGACTTGGAGAGAGCCGCCAAGAGGCTCGGCCTTACGGCTGAAGAGCTCGCCGACAGGCTCGGAGCCAGGCCCGAACAGGCCGGCAGAGGCGTGAGGTATGTGATAGAGTGGGGCCTCGTGCTCGGCAAGATCTTGGAGTTAGAGGACAGAATCTCTAAGCTCGAGGGGCGGCGCTCAGACGGCCTCGACTTCGCCGCCGTGCTGGATCTCGCCATAAAACATTCGGCCGGCCCTACCGGCTATGCGCCTATGAAGGCAGTGAAGGAATACGTCAAGAGCAAGCTCGGCATCTCCGACGCCGAGTTCGTCGAGAAGTTGGCGAAAATCCTCGCCGAGATGAAAGGCAGATATCTCCTCCTAGAGGGGGGAGACGAGAAGCTCTACATAAACGGGAGGGGGTACGGCTATATCAAAAAGATACACCAGTAATATTCCAGCTTCTTTAATTGATTTACGCATCGCCATATGTGTCGTGCTCCATACCGACGTGGCCTGTCGCGAGGCGCGAGGTGAAGCTCACGGGGAGGCGTTGGCTCGGCGCGCTGGAAGAGCTAGTAGAGCTCTCGTCGAGATATCCCCTATCCGCCCTAATAGGTAGGGCGGGGATGGGCAAGACCCAAGTCCTCTACGCCCTCTGCGAGCGCGTCCCTTGTATCTACATAGACGCGACGGAGCTACCTGAAAGGAGTATGGCCTATATAGCGGCCGTAGTGGCCTGGAGGCTGGCCGTAGAGAACAGGGCCGCCAAGTCGAAAATAGTGGATATACATAGGCGTTACGGCTTCCAAGGCCTTCTGGCGCTCGCGCAGGGGGACCCGTCCTGGACTCTTTCGGCCGCCCTGGACTTGGCCTCGGGCAGGATGGTGGTGGCCCTCGACGAATGGATGCCTAGCACGGACGATCCCCAGTTCTTCCAGGCGGCGTCTACGCTACATAGGATAAGAAACATGGGGCTCGATAGGGCCAGCTTCGTCGTGTCCTTCCTGCCGGAAGTCTACGAGAAGCTCGCCTCTAAGGTGCCGCCTTTAGGCAACATATTGGCCTCGGTCTCAGTCCAGCTACCCGACGTGTTGGACGAGAGGGACGTCGAGGAGGTAATCTCCGCCTTCTGCCCCGACAAGGTGAAGGCGGCCCTCTCTTGGCTCAGATCCAGGCCGGACTCGACCGTGAGGGAGCTCCTCATGGCTCTCTCTTC
>JBEULO010000141.1:0-12488 GCA_041287225.1 Thermoproteus sp. | reverse complement strand
TCAATTTTTATTTACCCGTCCTTCTCGGCGTATGGAGTTGGAAGCCTTGACTAGGGCCTTGGGGGTCTCGGGCTTTGAGGACGACGTGCGGCGGAAGATCGTCGACGCGGTGGGCGGGAGCGCCGATGTTGACGACTTCGGCAATGTGGTCGTGAAGGGGAGGTCCCATATCGCCTTCGTGGCCCATATGGACGAGATCGGCCTCCTTGTGACCTCCATAGAGGAGGACGGGAGGTTGAAGTTCCGCAAGGTGGGGGGCGTCGACGATAGGATCCTGCCGGGCTCCTCGGTGGTCCTCTACAACGGAGATATAAAGATGGAGGGGGTTATCGGCATCGCCCCTCCCCACTTCCAACAGCAGCAACAGCCCCCCTCGTGGCAGGACCTCTATATAGACATAGGCGCGACGAGCAAACAGGAGGCCGAGTCCTTAGGCGTGGCGCCGATGACCCCGGCGGCGTTCCAAAAGAGATACGTCGAGATGGGGCGTTTCGTCTCCGCCACGGCGCTAGACGATAGGGCCGGCTGTTGGGCTCTGTTGGAGGCCCGTAGGAGGGGCGCCGACGCCACCTTCGTCTGGACGGTCCAAGAGGAGGTAGGAGTAATGGGCGCCAGGGCCCTTTCGGGCAAACTGGCGGTTCGCAACGCCGTGGTGGTGGATACCATGGCTTGTTGCCACCCCAACTACACCGGGAGCGTCAAGCCCGGCCAGGGCCCCGTGCTTAGGCTTTTCGACAACTACGGAGCCTACAACAACAAGCTGGCGAGGAGGATCCTCGAAATAGCCAAGAAGAGGGGCATCCCGTTGCAGATAGGCTCCGGCGGCGGGGGGACCGACGCGGCGGCGTTCTTCGTGGCGGGAATACCCGCCGTGTCTATCGGCATACCCACCAAGTACTCCCACTCGCCCGTCGAGATGGCGCATAAAGACGACCTAAAGTACACAGTGGAGCTGATAGTCGCCCTGGCCGAAGAGCTTTAATCGAATTTATATAGCATCTATCTTTCGTGGAGTTGATACCGATAGCCGAGGAGAGCTTAGGCGTTAGGTCCATGGCGCTTTTCGTGGAGACGAAAGACGTAGCGGTGCTCTTCGACGCTGGTCTTTCCCTTTCGCCGCGCCGCTTTGGCCTCCCGCCCCATCCCCTGGAGTTGAAAAAGGCGGAGGAGTTGAGAGAGAGGCTTTTGGAGTTCGCCACGGCGGCCGACGTAATTACCGTCTCGCACTACCACAGGGACCACTTCACGCCTTGGTATAAAAGCGCCTATATGGCCACCGAGGACGATACGTACGTGAGGACCTATAGGGACAAGCTGGTCCTCGCCAAGTCGCCAGAGGGGATAAATTGGAGCCAACGGAGGCGCCACTACGGCTTCAAGAAGGCCGTAGGCCGGATGGCCCGGATAGAATACGCCGATGGGAAGGCCTACAGCTTCGGGGGCACGGTCTTGAGGGCCTCCCCCCCTCTGCCCCACGGCCCCGAGGGCTCTAAGACCGGCTTCGTCATAGCCTTCGTCTTGGAGGCCGAGGGAGAACGCCTTCTCTATATGCCGGACGTCCAGGGGCCGGCCAGCGAGGCGGCTCTTCGCTTTGCCCAAGAGGTAGCGCCTACCATCGCCATCGTCGGAGGTCCCCCTACGTACCTGGCCTCGATGGACTGGAGGCCGGCCGTTCAGAATCTGGCCAGACTGGCCCTTACGCCCGGCCTCAAGCTCCTCGTAGTTGCCCACCACGCGCTTAGGGATGTCGATTGGAAGACCAAATTGGAGCCGGCCCTCAAGGCGGCCTCTAGCGCCGGCGTTGAGGTCAAGACCTACGCGGGGCTTTTAGGGAGAGAGGACGAGCTCCTCGAGGCCCGGAGGAGGGAACTATACCAGTTGATGCCAGCAGAGCCGAAAGAACTAGAGGGGGGAGGGGAGGAATGAAGAGGACCACCCTCGCCCTCATAAGGGTAGTCTCGGAGCTGATCACTATAGGCCTAGTCGGCGCTCTTCTGTACGTCCTGGTCGATTTGATCGCGCCGAGCCTCAAGGACGTCCCGACCTACGTCTTCGATGGGATCAAGGCGGCGATAATAATCGCCGCGGGCGCGGCGGGCGTGAAGGCCCTCGGCGACTTTATAGTCAGGGCCCTCCAGCCCAAAATCGGCGATAGGGCGTACTCCATAGGCAACACGTTTAAGGTGTTGGGCTATATAGCGGCCATAACGGCGGGCTTTTTGAAGCTGGGCGTAACCAGCCAGATAGCCCTGCTGGGCGGCACGGTCGCGGGCATCGTGCTGGGCCTTGCCCTCCAGCCGACTCTGGGCAACCTCTTCGCCGGCATCATAATCATGGCCACTAACTTCGTGAGGGTCGGCGATACCGTCACCATCCTAAACTGGCAGGTGCCCTACCAATGGGCCTTCAACCCAGCCTACAAGTACTTCTCGCCCGACTACATCCTGCCCGGACTAAAAGCCAAGGTGGTCGAGATCAACTTGTTCTACACGGTGGCCGTGACGGACACCGGTAGGGAGGTGAAAATACCCAACTCCATACTTCTAGGCGGCGCTGTGGTGGATGAATCCAGCGCATCCTGGTCGTCCGCCTTTAGGATAAACGTAAGGGTCGAGTTCCCGCTGTCAGTAGTGGATATAGACAAGCTCGAAGAGTCGATTAGGTCCCTTCTGTCCGATTTGGGAGTCGCCGCGGTCTATATCAACGAGCAGAGCGATAAAGACTACGTGATAGTTCTAGCGAGGCTTCTAGTGCCTAGAGATAAGGACTGGCGCGCTGTGAAGTCGGAAGCCCTCAAGAGGCTCTTGAAGATGAGGGCCGAGCTTATAAAAGCGAATGAGGCGCGTTATTTATGCCTCACTAGGGGCGTCTGTAGGTAGATAGCGCCTCCCCCATCCTCTTGATGCCCTCCACGAGGCGCTCCGGCTTTTCGGCGACGAAAGATATCCTCACAGCCGCCTTATAGACCTCGCTGAAATAACTGCCGGGCACCACGGCAACTGAATAGTCTTCGAGTAGCCTCTGCGCAAAGGCCTCGCCGTCGGCTATGCGTTTAGATAAGTCGACAAATATGAACATAGAGCCCTGCGGCACCTTGAAGACGCCGTCGGGCACGTGGCGCCTCAACGCCTCTATCGCCATGTCCCTTCTGGCCTTGTAGGCCGCCACGAACTCTTTGACATATTTCGTCCTCACGTCGGATTTGAGGTATATCGCGGCCATCTTCTGCGCGAAGGACGGCGGACAGTAGACCATCTCCTCGTTTACCAGTTTTATTTTAGAGACCAGGTCTCTAGGGCCGTAGACGTAGCCGAGCCTCCAGCCGGGTATCGCCGGGTCTTTAGAGAAGGTGTTTATAGAGATAGTGTGCTCGGGCGCCAATTTGTAGAGATATACATGTTCGCCTTCATATATCATAGTCTTATAGGCCTCGTCGGTTATCAGCCAGAAGTCGTGGTCCACCGCCAAGTCCGCCAGGGCCTTCGCGGCCTCTGGGCTCAACAGCCTCCCCGTGGGGTTGTCGGGCGACACCAAGACCACGGCCTTGGTCCTAGGCGTTATTTGTTCCTTCAGCGCCTCCACGTCGGGCTGGAAGTCCCCCTCCAAGCTGGTTTTATGCCTTACGATCTTCCCCCCGAAGTACTCTATTAGGGGCTTATAGCCGAAATAGGTGGGGTCCATCAGCAAGACTTCGTCGCCTGGCTCTATTATCGCGGCCAGAGTTGAGAACATGGCCGCCTGCCCGCCGGCGGTTATGACTATTTGGTCCGGCGGGACGTCCAGCCCGCCTAGCCTCTTCAAGTCCTCCGAGACCGCCTCCCTCAACTCGTATATGCCCTGGCTCGGCGTGTAGCCGTACAGCTCCATGCTCTCTACCTCCAAGAGCTCGGCCATCTTTTTTCTGACCTCTATGGGTGGGGGGATGCTGGGCTGTCCCGCCGAGAGGACAATGACGTCTCGCCCCTCCCTCTTTAGCCTCTCCCTCAAGGCGTCTATCTTCCTAGTTGGGCTCTCCCTCAAGTATTCGAGCCTTCCAGAGAGAGTCCTCACAAAGAGGCGTTTTACTAGACATTATAAATTATAATACATATTTCGTACTAAACGGGCGGGAGAACTCAGCCAAAATTTACGCCGTTCCCTCCGAGTCAGCCCTCTTTAATACAGGTATTCCGAACTCCGAGTAGTCCAACTCCCAAGCCTCTAGCGTTCGTCTATCAACTATTTTGGCCTTGGCTCCGTTGAGGCTTATCTGGTAGGGCCCCAGCTCCTCGACGGGGCTTCCCAATATGTTTGAGGCAAGGGCCATGGAGGCGGCGACCAGCGGCCCCCTGAGCGCTGGGACCAACGCCGCCGCGTTGCCCGCGGGCTCGCCCCTAATGCCTCTAAGCATTTCTATAAACTTGTCCAGTAGCCCCTTATCGCCTAATAGCTCTAACGCCCTGACGGCCCATTTGACCGAGATGCCCGCCTCGAGGCCCAGCCTCGCGAAGAACCAGGCGTCGCTGGTGTTGGCGGCCAGCTTAGCCCGCTCCATCTCCAACATCTTCAACAGCTCTTGTGGAGGCACGGAGGGGGCCGCCTCTTGGGCGAACACCTCCGCCTTCTTCCCCAGAAGGATCTCGACGTACCTCTTCAAGAGCCCATAGCCGTCTACGCCCCGTTTTTTGCTCCAATCGTCGAAGGCGCTATCCACCATGTCGTTCAGCCAGCCTATCGCCTCCCTCAACGGTTGCCTCCAAGGCGCAGGCCCGTCGCAGCCGCAATCTCTAGTCCACCTCCCAAGCCCATGTGGACAGCTCCAAGAGGTGCCCGGCACCACCTCCACAACGCCTTGCGGCTTTATCCTCTCGGCCGCGTAGCCCAAATTGGCCATCTTAAAGCCGTATCTAGCCGCGGCGCCGGCCAGCACTTTATCCTCGCCCTTTTTATGGTGTCCAAACGTCTCTCCGTCTAGCGCTATAAGCGTCAAGGAGCCGTCCGGCGCGGCCTCTAGGGCTTTGGGCAACTCGTCGGGGCCCCCGAAGGCTATCCTATCTGAGAGCGCCTCGTCCCTTACAAACACCAACATCTTCCTGCCCGAGGGCAACAACACCTCGTAGGGGCCGCCGGCCCTCCCGCCTTTCACCTGCCTTTGGGTCAATACGGTGAACTTTATGTCGTATTCGGCCAGCACCTCCAAGGTCTCTATATCTACGGCCATTTCCGGTAGCCACATGCCCTCCGGATACCTCTCGAAGTGCCTCTCGAAGTACTTGATGCCCCATTCGATCAAAACCTCTTTGTCCTTCCGGTCGACTAGAGGGAGGATTACGTGATAGTAGGGATGCGCTATGGCGTTGCCGTGTCCCCACCTCTCCAAGCCGATCTTATCGGCCTCTATGACCGCGCTGTATACGTGCGGCCTTTTCCGTCGAAGCCAGTCGAGGAGAGTAGGACCGAAGTCGAAGTTGATCCACGTGTAGTTGCCCAACAGCGCGTTGGGCTCGTAACACTCGTGGGCTATCCTCTCGTTCCAATGCCTATACGGCGCGGCTGAAGGCTCGGGCAGTATCACTTCAAGCCATGGGTCCTCCCTAGGGGGCTGATAAAAATGGCCGTGGATGACGATCACGCATCCCTACGGGAACTTAATATAAAAACCTTGTCGTAGATGGCGATATTATGTCCATAATCGAAGTCCTGGCCGCCGCCTCGGCCGCCTACGCCGCGGCGGTTTTAGCCACATATCTGTTCTTCCTCTCCAAGACGCCCGGCTGTAAGGGGAGGGCGCTTAAATGCGCCACGAGGCGGGAGCTGGCAGTCATAGCGATATTGATAGCGGTCCAGAGTGCCGTAATGGCGCTCGTTGCTCTTATCGCAATGCGCTAGCCGCAGTCCTCTAGGGGGACTGCCCCCGATAGGTCGAACTGGACGTAGTCGCCCGTCTTGGCCGAGTCCGAAAGGGCCCATATCCTCCCCAGAGGGCCCTCCAGTAGGATCTTGACGCCTCTGAGCGTCTTGACGACGTCTACTACCACCCCCCTAAAGGGGCCCGAGCCCACTACGACGTCCTCCGGCCTGACGCCGAGACACCTCCCGTCTATATTCACCACCTGAAGGCCGACGAGCCGTGCGGTCACAGCCCGCCTCGGCTTGAAGAACACTTCTTCGGGACTTCCCGACTCCACAACCTTTCCCCTATACATCACGGCCACCACCTCGCCTAGGGAGTAGGCCTCCTCTCTGTCGTGAGCGACGTGGATTATAGGCACGTCGTGTTCCTTGGGGATCCTCCTCAACAACGAAGTTGCGGCCTCCTTAACGTCGGGGTCCAGGCCCGATAGGGGCTCGTCGAGCAGTAAGAGCCTAGGCCTCACCGCAAGCGCCCTTGCGAGAGCCACCCTCTGCCTCTGCCCCCCTGACAGCTGGCCCGGCCTCCTGTACAGCAACGTCTCAATTCCGAGGGCTCTGGCCACCTCCAATACGGCCTTGCTCCTTTCGGCCTTGGGGACCCCCCTCATCTTCAGCCCGAACTCGATATTGGAGTACACCGTCATGTGGTCGAACAGGGCGTAGGACTGGGGCACATACGCCACGTTTCTCCTCTCGGGCGGCAGTCTCGACAGCTCCACCCCGTTGATTCTCACGGACCCTTCGGCCTTCAGGAGGCCGGCCACGGCCTTCAACAACGTCGTCTTGCCCGCGCCGTTTGGGCCCATGACTACTAGATATTTGCCGTTCACGGCCAGATCCACGGGGCCCAACTCGAAGTCCCCCACCCTCGCCCTAAGACCTCTTAGCTCCAACACGGCCTAGGGCCAGCCTGTATGCTATAAACACTGCCAGCACTATTAGGAGGAGGGCCGCCGAATATTTGACGGCCTCCTCCAAGCCCAGCCCGATATAGGCTTGATATATGTATATAGGGGCTGGATATATCGACGTCCTGCCCCAAATGATGTAGTAGGCAACGATGAGGAGGGCCCCGGACTCCGACACCGCCCTCGCCCAAGCCAACAAGGCGCCGTTGGCCACAGCCCTCCTTATATTGGGGAGGACTACCGCCGTAAACGCCCTAAAGGGGCCAGCCCCCAGAGACCTCGCCACGTTTTCCAACTCGGGGTCCAACATCCTAATGGCGCTTTCTATAGTCCTCACAGCATATGTGGCCGAGAGGTACGACACGGCTATAATCGCGCCGGGTAGCGCATCTATGACTTTAAGGCCCAGGGCGCCTAGAGCGGGGCCGAGCCCGTAGGCCGCAAAGGCGAGGACGACCATTATGCCCACTATAGTGTGGGGCACTACTATCGGTATATCTATTGCCGCTTCCACTAATTCTTTTAGCCTGAATTCGTAGCGGGCCAAGGCGTAGGCCGTCGGGATTCCCAACACGACTGCGGTCGCGGCAGAGGCGGTAGAAATGAGGACGGTCAGGCCGATCGACTGGAGGAAAGAGCCCGTGGCCAATGCGGAGGCCAGGCTACCCCACCCCAAATATATCAAGAGCAGTAGGGGGTAGAGGAAGAATAGGAGCAACACCCCCAACAGGGAAAAAGAGGTTATTTTGAGAGTATTCATCTAGGAGGGGAAGGCGGGCGCGTATTGCGGCACTTGCGACAACGGGACGACGTATGGCCTCAACGCCGCCGGGACGTCCGAATAGTTGCCGTAGACGACGCCCGGCACTATGGGCGATATGCCGTAGCTCTTGAGCACGTTCTGGCCCTGGGGGCTGAAGATCAACTGGATGAAATACACGGCGGCTTGCGGGTTGGGGGACGCCTTGGGTATCGTGATGGTGTAGATTATGGGGTTACAAGAGAACGTCTTGGTCCGCCCCGCCTCGGTCCAGGTCGCGTTGACGGAGTGATAGTACTGCACGTAGTCGAGAGAGCCCAGATTTATTTGGGGCGGCAGGGTTATATAGGCGAGGCCTTTATATTCCTTCACTTGAGGTATCGCGTTAGAGAGGTATGCAGAGAGGACGAATTGTATCTGTCCTGTAGCCATCAACGAGAGGAGGTCGGTCTCGGTGGTCCTCATGACGTATTTAGACGGGTTTGTGTAGATGGAGCTGTAGAGGAGGCTGGAGTTCCCGAAGAAGGTAAGACCCGCCAGTTTGATCATACATATCGCTTGATAGCCCGAGGGGTCGGTGAAGGGGTCCGAGACGCCGACTTTAGTGGCGGAGTTGAGGGCGATTATCTCGAAGATCTGCGCCCAAGTGGAGTTCCACTGGGCTGAGAGGGGCTGGTACTGCTGGGCCTGTCTCCATAAGCTGTAGACCTCCTGGCCGGCCGTGGTGTTTAGGTTGACTATTATGGCCATTTGCGTCGAGCCGAAGGCGATCTCGTAGTCGGCCAGGCCGTTTTTAAATAGGACTGAAGGTATTGTCGTTGTGTCGGCCGCAGCCACCACGGAGAATTGTTTGCTGACCGACTCGTCTTGGGCGAGCTTTCCACTGCCCTCGAAGAGGGGCTGGCCCACAGCAATTGAGGGATACAACTGTTGATATATCGATAGGAGCTCGCCGAAGGAGAACTTCAAAGTGCCCGCCGCGCCTACGTTGAAGGCAGGACTCGCCGCGCCGACGCTTGTTGTCGAGGTCGTAGCCGTGGCGACGGACGTGGTGACGGTCTGGACTTGTGGTGTACGGCCGACGTTAAGGACGGCGTAGGCGATCGCAAAGCCCAAGAGGAGCCCCACGACGAGTCCTACAGCCAATATTTTCGCGTCCATATCTGTCGGTCTCAGTTAATTTTTAAGTATTATCAGATCTCAGATATTAGATATCGCAGAAAGCCGCCGTTTCAAGTACTTCACCGCCTCCTCCCCCTTGAGCTTGCCCACATACCTCATGCTTATTAGTTGCCTCTTAGAGCCGTTATCGTAAAACACAAATTCCACCCGGCCTTCTGGCGCCTCCTCCGCCGCGACGTAGAGCCTATACCTACCGGCTACCTCTATCGCCTCGGCCCCCGCCGGCACCTCGACGCCCTCTAGAAATACATCCATGGAGACCACCCTCACATCGCCGAGGTCGATTATCCTGGCTACGTTCTCGCCCTTTTCGTCCCTATATATGGTGATCACTATCGGCGCGAAGTGTGGAGTTAAAATGGTTAGTCCCAAAAGGCCCTAGTCGCCGCGTATTGCCTCTCGGCGTCGATTATGGCGCTCCATAGGTCGTCCCCCGCGGCCAGCCTGTTGAGTATCTTGACGGCCGTCTTCGGCCCCACGCCGTGGGCCAATTGGACCAGGACTCCGATCTTTCCGTGTTCCAGCACGAGAGAGGCGCTTTGCCTCAACTCGTCGAATATCTTGGCTTCCTCTCTGTCCAACTTACGTCGGGCCTTGTACTTCCTCCACACCTCCAAGGCCCTGGCTAGATCGCCCTTCACTACGGCCAAGGCGCCTACGCCGCATTTAAGGCAGCGAGGCCTTTCGGGCAACGCGGCGGCCCTCCCCCTAAAGGTCCACCCGCAGTTGAGACAGAAGAGCGTGGCCTCCCTATTCAGTATCCTCTTGCGGACTAGATCCTTGACGGCCTCCTGGGACAGGCCCTTGTAGGTGAAATCGACCCGCAGGGCCTCTTCTAGTAGCGGCTTGTCTACCGCCGTGGGGCCCGGGAGCCTCTTGGCCTCCAGCTTATATCTGCCCGACTGGACCCCCTCTATTAGGTCTAAAAGCGCCTTTAGGTCCAGTTTCTCCACGAAGATCTCGTTGGCCGCCTCTATGCCGGGCAGATCGTCGGAATACGCGTCTACAAGCTTCGGGGGGACCTCCTCGGCCTCTCTAGACAGAAGGCCTACCCTCCGCGCCACTTGTAGGAACCTATATTTGAACATACGGGACGACCTCACGGCGTTCATTAACGTCTTCTGTACGTACCCGGCGTCCTTATAGAAGGCCTCCAATACGGGCTTCTGAATAATAGGCTCTTTATGTATGAGCAAGACCCTATAGGGATCCGCCCTATAGCCCACAGGCCCCAGATAGCCTGACAGATGCCGCGATAGGTACATGCCCAACGCCTCGTTGCCCTTAGAGCCGAGACACGCGTGGACCACGGCATATTTGCCGAAGAGGTGTATCTTCACCACGTCGGGCGTGGGTATGTCGTCCTCGGAGAGCCCCTCCACGTCGACGAGGCCTGCATATTCGCCCCGTAGAGCCGCCCTTAAGGCCTCGGCCCTACGCCTACAGGCCTCCTCGGCTATCTCTCTAGGCACGGGTATCTCCTCGCCTATCCAGCCCGGCAGGGCGCCCGTCAAGTCGGCCTCTGGGTACAAAAACACGGCGCCCCCCTCCACTTTAGATACGGTCCAAGCCCTCCCCGACAGTATTATTTTGGCGCCCGGCTCGATGGAGAAGACGAACTCCCTATCCAACTCCCCCACGACCCTCCCGGCGGTCTGGTCGACGGCTTTGTAGTTCTTCTCGTCGGGTATAGTCGAGACGTTTTCGAAGTAGTATTTTATCGAGCCCCTCCTCGGCTTTAAGCCGTCTAGGATTTTATGCCTGCGGGCGAAGTCCAACACAAGCCTCAAATCGTCTGGAGTCAGATCGGAATAGGGGTGGGCCCTCCTCGCCACCTTCAAGACCTCCTCCTCTGTCAACTCCCTCCCGTCGAGCCTCGCCTCTAGCGCCATGCCGACTATTTGGTGCAACAACACGTCGAGCGCCGCCTCGTGGTACTCCACCGCCCTCTCCAACTCCCTCCTCATGGCCCTTTCGGCGATGACCTCAGACTCCAAATAGTCCTCTAGGTCCGCGGCGACCACGACGCCTCTAGACACCTCGTCGAGCCTATGTCCCCCTCTGCCGACCCTCTGGACCAACCTCACTACTTGTCTCGGAGAGCCGTACTGCACCACCAGCCCTATATGGCCTATGTCTATCCCCAACTCCAAACTCGAAGTGGCCACCACCGCCTTGAGGCCCCCCGATTTTAGCCTCTCCTCTACGGAGAGCCTGTGGTCTCTCGACAGCGACGAGTGGTGCACGTCGACTGCCTCCTCGCCTAAAAGCGCTTTGAGCTTAGCCGAGAGGAACTCGGCCCCATCTCTAGTGTTTGCGAATATGAGCACGCCCCGCCTCTCCCTCCTCAAAATGTCCGCCAGATATTTAAGGCGCGCCAAAGTCTCCGGAGTTACGTCTAACCTTTCGGCCTCGGCGTAATCGCTCTCGGAGGGGCTGGGGATCACCACGTCGATTTCGTAGCGCTTAGACGCAGATACGTCCACGACTTCCGCCCTCCTGTTGGATCCCGCGAGGAAGCCGGCTACAAGCTGGACGTTGCCCACAGTCGCCGACAGCCCTATCCTCTGGAACTCCCCTGCGAGCTCTACAAGCCTCTCGAGGCCTAGGGCGAGCTGGACGCCCCTCTTGCTGCCCACCAGCTCGTGTATCTCATCGACTATTACGTGTCTGACGCACCTCAAGGCGCGCCTCATGGCCCTATTGAGCAGAACTATCTGGAGGGACTCTGGAGTCGTTATGAGGAGGTGGGGCGGCGAGCTGTAGAGCCTCCGCCTGGCGGACTCGGCCGTATCGCTGTGCCTCACCTCGACCTTAATGCCGACCGCTTCAGCCAGGGCTGAAAGCCTCCTCAACAAGTCCCTATTGAGAGCTCTGAGGGGGGTCACGTAGAGGGCCTCGACGCAGTCGCCGAGCCCCCTCTCCAACATCTTAGAGAACACCGGGAGAACCGCGGCCTCAGTCTTGCCCGAGCCTGTAGGCGCCACTATCAGCGTGTGGGACCCCGAGAGGACTACCGGTATGGCGGCCTCTTGCGCCGGCGTGGGCTCCCTATAGCCCAAATCCTCCAGGGCCCTCCTCAAATCGGCGTTGAGGAGGTCAAAGGCCACGCGCGGCGCCATCTATAAAATTAAAAATGTTTTAAGCCGCCCATGGCGCTCGGCGCAATTTCGTTCGATATCGACGGCGTCCTCGTGGACGCCACGAAGAGGCTGGACGTATGCCTAAACGGCGCTGAGGTCGATTGGGACTGCTTTCTGGACTGCAGGAAGCTGGCTCTAGACGCGCCCAAGAGCCGCAATATAGAACTGGCGCGGCTGTTGAGTAGCAGAGGGTATGTAGTGGTGGTAGTGACCGGCAGGCCTGAATACATGAGGAGCTGCACGGAGGAACAATTGAAACTATACGGCGTGCCCCACCGCCGGCTTTACATGAGGCCGATGGGGGATAGGAGGCGGGATCATATCTACAAGGCCGAAGTGATATCCGCCTTGGCCGGGCGGCTGGGCCTCTGGGCCCATTTCGACGACAACATCGAGACCGTTATGGCCCTCAAGGCGTTGGGCATAGACGCCGTACTGGCCTATTGAGTTAACGGTATCACTTCGGTCTCGCCCACCACGGTCGTCTCCGCCGCCGCGTACTCGGAGCCCAAGAGCCTCCTGTAGAGCCTCGCGTCTTTCAGCCAGGGCGGCTCCTCGACGTGGTATCCCAACGCCGCCGCCCTATCGGCCAGCTCCAACAGC
>JBEULO010000140.1:0-12647 GCA_041287225.1 Thermoproteus sp. | reverse complement strand
ATGCCAGCCTCGCCGCGGCTCGATCCACGGTCGCCGAATAGACGTTCTCGCCGCGCGACCTCGCATATTCTATCTGCCTTTGGGCTATAGAGAATTTTATTGTTATTTCTCTTAATGGAATTACGGACCTAGAGGCGGATATTACGGAGTCCGTCGAGATCTCCTCTAGGGGCACGGCGTCTACAGGCCCCGCCTGGTATACTCCTATATATTTTCTGAACCTCCTCGCCTCGCCCGCCGCCTCTTTGATTCTAGACTCAACGGCTTTAAGCTCCCCCTCTGTAAGCGAAGACTTCAAGACGTCGGATGGGGGATCGCCGCCCGTCTTTATGCCCGTCAATTCTTCTACTTCGGACTCACCTGCCCGTAGCTGTCCTCCTTGCTCCTTGTCATACGCCTTAAGTAGAGCCAAGAACTCGCCGAAGTGCGTCTTCTCCTCTTTGGCCACGTCCTCAAAGACCTTCCTGACCCTCTCGTCTTTAATTAGCCTAGCGAGTTGGAGATATAGGTTTATGGCGTCCAGTTCGGCCATTATGGCTACCCTAAGCGCGTCGGAGACCTCGCCCTCTGAGAGGTCTTTCTCTCTGAATATTTCTACAGGTGTTTTTGAGAACATAATATTTCAATAAAAAATTTTAGATTTAAATATTTTGTTTGATGGGTTTTATTGTTTTCAAAAAATCGGCACGCCCGGTCTCCTCACAAGTCAGCCCTTGCAAGCTTCGTCACGACGTTACGGCGGCTCGTTAATTTAAATATACTTGGGCTTTTGGGACGTATGTCCGCCGAAATTTCCGTCCTACATGGAAAGGCCAAGGAGGAGTTCGACAAGAACCCCTGTATGACCGACAGCCCAGCCCAGCTCGGCGATTGCGCCAAGGACCGACTGGCCGCCGTCGGCTTCCAAGTGGGAGATGTGTCCTATCTGGACGCCAACGTGGACCCCGCCGAGTCGCCCGAGAGGGCGCGCTTCTTGAGGGTCGAGGCGACCTACGGCGGGAGTCCCGACAGACATATATTCACATTCGCCATATTGAAGGCGGGGGGCAAGTTCAAACTCTTGTGGCTCCAAAGCGCCGTCATGACTAAATGACCGAGTTTCTGACAGATAGAGAGAAGATAATAAGGGTCCTTTTGTCCTCTAAAGAGCCTCTCGACGTATATCAAATTAGAGAGCTGGCAGGCCTCGACCTACAGCCCTCCGATATATACGACGAGCTGGAACACGTGGCCAAGACCTTAAAGCGGCAAGGCTACAAGCTGACGGTCGTGCCGGCTAGATGTAGGAACTGCGGCTATGAGTTCAGAGATAGGGAGAGGCTCAAAAAGCCCTCCAAATGCCCCGTCTGCCACAGCGAGAGGATAGAGCCCCCTAAGTTCTATATAAGGCGTTAACAGCTTAATAGCCCCCGCCATTTCGGACCAGTGTTGAGGGTAGTCATAAAGAGCTCGGACTGCTTCGCCTGCGGGCTTTGTTACGTCTTAGCTCCAAACGTCTTCGTGGAGGGGCCGGAGGGCAAGGCGGAAATAGCCGAGCGCTATAGGGCCGGGTCGCCCTACGACGGCCTAATCCCCGACGAGCTCGCCCCCGAGGCGGTGAGGGGCATGATGACGTGTCCCGTGAAGGCCATAGACGTCGTGGAGGAATAAAACTTAAAAATGGCGCATAAGGCGGAGGCATGCCTATCACTCTAGACCCCGAAAAACTGAGGATTGTTTTGGAGCACAGGTTCAACTATAAGGTGTGCCGCAACTGCGGGGCCAAGAACCCGCCAGACGCTGTTAAGTGCAGGAGGTGCAAGAGCAGAAATCTCCGCTTGAAGAAATTCAAGAGCAAATAGGCCCCCTATCGGCGCCCCGTCTCGCCGTTCCCCTCCACCACCATCACGTCGAGCTCCCAGTTGTCCCTTGGAGTTATGTACACTAAAGCCGGCTTGAGGCCCAGCGCCCCCAACACCTTCTGTCTGGCCTCTAAGACCATCTGCTTTCTTTTAAGCTTCGCCGGCTTGAACTTATAGCCGGTCTTTACCTCTACGTGGTATATAGCGCCGTCCCTCTCGAAGAGGAGGTCTACCTGCCTCAAGGTCTCGATGGCTTCGATTTGATCCTCTTCCTCGAGGGAGCTCAGAGGCCCGTAGAGCCTCCTAGCTATTTTCAACTCCTCTGCCGTGAAGTCGGCGCCCACCACGTGGAGAGGCTCCTCGCCGCGCTCTACATATCCGACAAGCTCGCCGAGGCCCGCCTTGAGGATCGCCAGAAACCTCCCGTCGTCCTTGCCTATATACCTCACGAGGCCTTTGGGCGGATCTAAAAGGAGCTTGTAGCCCTCGGGGGAGAGGGCCGGCACGAACCAACTCTTGTGGATCGGCCAGGTCTCGTCTATAAAGGCGGATATATAGCCCCTCCCCCTATACTCCAGCCCTTTGGGCTCCGCGTCGGGGAGGCGGCTGTAGGCAAGGAGGCCCTCTAGGAGCATAGCCACGGCGTCGCCCCTGCCCGCGTCGGGGAGCAGACGGGCCGCGGCGATCTCGCCGAGGAGGCCGATGTCTTGCCCCAAAACGGCGAGCAGGTTGACCTTCAGATCCACGAAGTAGAGTCGAGACCGCCATATATCTGCTTCAGATAAGTTTCAGTATACGCGCCGGCCGCGTTTCTGTCGAGCTAAATATATCTATATATTCACTATATTCATCTTTTATGTTTTCTAATATACTCTTTTAAAAGATAATAAAATTTTTATTAAATAAGAGTAAAATATGTGTTTCTGCTAAAAATTACACCTAATAAAGTTTATAAGCTTGTAGCACCTAGAGGCTTATGTCGAAAGAGGAAGACTTGACGCCGCTCATATCGCCTAGATCTGTCGCGGTGGTGGGCGCCTCGCCGAAGCAAGCCTCCGTGGGCTACGTCCTCTTTGAGAACCTCGCGAATCGGTTCAAAGGCGCCGTATATTTCGTGAATCCGAAATACGAGGTTGTCGAGGCCTGGGGGAGGCAGTTTAAGTTCTACAAGTCGCTATCGGAGGTGCCGGACCCGGTGGACGTGGCGGTCGTCGCAGTGCCCGCGCAGGTGGTTCCCCAGGTGCTGGAGGAGGCAGGCAAGAAGGGCGTGAAGGCCGTCGTGATTATCAGCAGCGGATTCGCCGAGGCGGGAAACAAGGCGTTGGAGGACGAAGTCAGGGCTTTGGGCAAAATGTACGGCATGCGCATCCTGGGGCCCAACTGCCTGGGCGTATATAACGCCTTTAACGGCTTCGACACAGTGTTCCTCCCAGCGGAGAGGGCCGGGAGGCCTCCGCCCGGGCCTCTCGCCCTTATAAGCCAGAGCGGCGCCGTCGCCGCGTCGATTATGGACTGGGCCGCGAGGAGGAACATAGGCCTGTCCATTATGGTGAATTACGGCAACAAGGCCGATGTTGGCGACGTGGAGCTACTGCATTATTTCGAACAGGACGACCGCATTAAAGTGGTCACGATATACATAGAGGGCTTTAAGTACCCCGGAGAGGCCAAGAGGTTCTTGGAGGCGGCCCGCGAGGTGGCGAGGAAGAAGCCCATCATCGCCTATAAGGCCGGGAGGAGCTCGGCGGCGCAGAGGGCCGTCCAGTCCCACACGGCGGCTCTGGCCGGTAGCTACGAGATGTATAGGGGCATGTTCAGACAGGCCGGCATAATAGAGGCGGCGAACCTCCGCGATATGTTCGACATGGCCAAAGCTCTAGCCACGCAACCCCTCCCCAGGGGAAGGCGCGTGTTGGTCTTGACCGACTCAGGCGGCATGGGAATTCAAGCCGTCGACGCGCTTGAGGCTCTAGGCCTTGAGGTGCCGGAGATACCCGAATCGATCCGACGCGAGCTCAAGAGGGAGCTCCTGCCCTTCTCGGCGTTGACGAACCCCGTGGACGTGACCGGGTCGGCTACAGACCAGCACTACAAAGTCGTCCTCGAGGCGCTCCTGCCTGCGGCCTTTTTCGACATGGCGCTGGTCGTCACCTTGATGCAAGTGCCCGGCTTGACGCAAAACCTCGCCGAGTATATAATCGACGCCAAGAGGTTCAAAAAGCCCATTGTCGTCGTCAATTTCGGCGGGAGCGAGATGGTGCAGTCCTTCACGAGGACTCTAGAGGAGGCGGAGATCCCGACGTATTCGACCCCCGACAGGGCGGCGAAGGCTCTGTGGGCCCTCTACGAATACGCAAAAATACGTGGCGTAGTTAGGACATGAGCGTCGTCGAGAGGGCTCTGGCCGAGGGCAGAAATAAGCTATATGAACACGAGGCCTTCGAGCTGTTGAGGCGCTACGCCATACCTGTCCCCGATTACGGCATGGCGAGAGACGAGGAGGAGGCCGCCTCTATCGCCGAAAAGATAGGATATCCGGTAGCCGTTAAGGTCGTCTCGAGGCAGATAGTCCACAAGACGGATGTGGGCGGCGTCGTCTTGGGCGTATCTGATAGGAGCTCGTTGATGGAGGCATGTAGGAAGATAAAGGAGTCCGTGAGGGCCAAGGCGCCCTACGCCGAAATCCAGGGATGTCTTATACAGAAGATGGTGTCGCAAGGCGTGGAGCTCATAATCGGCGCCGTCTACGACGACATTTTCGGGCACGTCGTCGCCTTCGGCCTCGGCGGCATCTTGACGGAGCTCTATAGGGATATCTCCATGAGGCTGGTGCCCCTAGATGAGGAGGACGCTTGGGGGATGGTCAAAGAGGTGAAGGCCTATAGGCTGTTGACGGGCTATCGCGGCACCCCGCCGCGGGACGTCCACGCGGTCGTCGACATCATCGTCAAGTTCTCCCGCCTCCTCGCCGAAAATCCGGCGATTAGAGAGGCGGATTTAAATCCCGTAATAGCCCTCGAAGAGGGGAGGGGCGCCTATGTCGTAGACGCCAGATTTCTCCTAGGCGGCCTGTAAATTTTTATAACCATCTCGATATATCGGTATCATGAAGCTCGGCGTCGCCTTTTCGATCATACTCTTCTCCAGCCTTATGGTCGCGCTGGACTCCACCATAGTGGTGCTGGCCCTGCCGGCGATGATGGCCGACTTGAAGGCTCCGCTGGAGGTCGTCGTCTGGGCCATTATAATATACCTCCTCGTCGTCACAGTTCTGTCCACTCAGGCCGGGAGGCTCGGCGACCTTTTCGGAAGGCCTAGAGTCTTCAATTTGGGCATGCTCATATTCGGAGCGGGCAGCGCCCTCGTTGGGGCCTCTACGGACGCCGTTGAGTTAGTGGCGTTTAGGGCGGTCCAAGCAGTTGGCGGCGCCTTGATGACGGCCACCACTATGGCCCTCATATCCGACTACTTCCCGCCGGAGCGTAGAGGCTGGGCCTTCGGCTGGTCTTCTGCAGTATGGAACCTCGGAGCGGTCGCCGGGATTTTGGCCGGAGGCGTAATAACTACGTTTTTGGGCTGGCGCTGGAACTTCTACATCAACGTCCCCATCGCTGTGGCGGGGTTCCTGCTGGGCCGTAAGTACTTAGAGGACTTGGGCGAGAGGACCCATAGGAGGTTCGACGTGGCTGGGGCCTTGGCCATAGGCGCGGCTTTGGCGCTCTATTCCCTCGCAGGCCTACAGTATGCGGGGTCCGGCTTCGGCCTGGACGTACTGCTCGAAATAGCCGCCGCGAGCGCCCTCCTGGCTCTGTTCTCGCTCGTGGAGGTCAAATCGACCGAGCCCATAATACCGCCCGCCCTAATGAAGACGAAGATGTTCACCCTCTCGGCCCTCTCGTTGATGCTCCAGACCACTGCGAACTACGCCACGTTGTTCCTGCTCACTATGTACCTACAAGGCGTCCGCGGCCTGGACCCCTTCTCGGCGTCCCTCTGGCTGGTCCCGGGCTACCTGTTGGGCAGCCTGGTGGCCTCCATAGGGGGGAGGCTCGCCGATATGTACGACCCCAGGGCCGTGGCCTCTATAGGCCTCAGCCTCCAGATAGCCGCCTATCTGCTATTTAGGTCCATATTGGGCATAGACACGCCGCTCCCGTTCGTCACAGCCGTATCTGCGCTCAACGGAGTAGGCGCCGCCCTCTTCTTCTCGTCTAACGGCAAGCTGGTCATGTGGGACGTGCCGAGGCGTTGGTACGGAGCTGCTTCGGGCACCTCTAGGACTTTAGGCAATATAGGCATGATCATCAGCTTCTCTGCGGCTATTGCGGCCTCTTCAGCCGCGATCCCAAGGGCGCTCGCGTTCCAGATATTCGTCGGGCTGACAGCATTAGACCAACAGTATATGGCCCCCTTCGTCTTGAGCCTACATGCGGCCTTCACCGTATCGTCCATAATTATGGCGATCGCCGCCGCGTTGTCATGGTCGAGATTGGGACAGAGGGCCTCGAGATAAGGTCCGGGAGGGGGCTCCTAGATCTGGCCTTAGAAATACTGGCCAGCGGCTACGGCCGCGCCCTTAAATACGCCAAGGCCGTCGTGGTCGACGGGATCGGCGACGTCGTGGTCGCCTTCCTGGCCGGCAAGTCCGTTGCGGCCGAGGTGTACTATAGGATAAAGCTCGCGGCGCCCCTCTGCGTGCATTATTACGTGGCCGTGCTGGAGGGGTATAGAGGCAGGGGCATCGGGAAGGCGCTGGTGGGGGCCGTCGAGAGGTTGTGTAACGCTGAGGCCTACGCCGCCACGACGACTGAAGACAATAGAGCCGCAAGGGCTCTATTCTCCTCCTTGGGCTATAGGGGCTACTTGTGGGACGAGCTGGATCCCCGCGTCAGAGACGTACTGCTAAAAGCGACGTGCGGATACGACGACGATATGGTCTACATAAAGGGCCTCTCGCCGTCGGAACTGGCGGCGTCGCGCGGAGACGCCGACGCCTTCAACCTCAAGGAATGTTATCTGGTGTGGCTCGGCCGGCGTGCGCTGTAGACGGCCGAGGGCATTTAAATAGGGCCTACATCTCTCCTTATGGACCGAACGGCCCTATCGGCGTTGGTTCTAGCCGCGATAAGCGTCGCCGCCGTCCTGGCGCTCATAGCCGTCCAGCAACGGCCCCAACTGCCCGAATATGCCGCCCCTCAGAACTACATAGTGATCGTGCCGGTCACGGCACCTATCACCAGCTGTTGGGTGAACCCCCTAGTGCCCCTCCTCTTGAAGCTCAATTCGAGCAATGTGGCCGGCGTGATACTTTACGTCGACTCCCCGGGCGGGACTCTCGACGCCACGGAGGCGCTCTACGGCGCCTTGAGGCGTCTGGGCAAGCCCATATACGTCGTGGCGACCGGCTTGGACGCCTCGGGGGCCTTCTACGTCTCCATGGCCGCCGAGAAGATCTACGCGTCGCCCGGCACGCTCGTGGGCAATATAGGCGCGTGGAGCATAATAAGCCCGGAGGCCTTCTGGACGCCGATACCGCTTGAGGTGTTCCCCTCGGGCTACGACAAGCTCTACGGCATGTCGCTACTGGGCTACTACAACTCCATAGACGAGGCCGCGGCCAGCTTCCTTTCGGTGGTGCTCAAAAGCAGGGGGGATAGGCTGAAGGCGCCGGCGGACCTTCTGGCCACCGGGAGGCTCTTCACGGCGGAGGAGGCCTTGAGGCTCGGCTTGATAGACAAAATCGGCGGGATTTCAGACGCCGTGGCCGACATGGCGAGATCTCTAGGCCTGACCTCCTACTCCGTAACTACTATATATTCCTACCTCGGCGTCTCGCCCCCCAACTGTAGCGGGATAACTATGACCAAGGCGAAAGTGCCCCTAGGCGTTTTGGCCGACTCCACCTTGAACCCCATTTTCTATATATATCCCGGCGCCGTCCAGATCTCGACGAACTCCACTCCGCCTAAGTACAGCGTGCCCCAAGCGAAGCCCGCGGGCAGATATGTCGTCGTCGATTTAAGCCACGGCAACGTGGTCCCCGGGCCCTTCCTGCAGGAGCTGGCGGTCAACCTCGCCGTTAGGAACTGCAGCGTGGTCTTCGCCACGTCGTCCGGAGGCCTCGTCGATCTGCTCCACAACGCCACGGGGCTCGTGGTGGCGGAGCCCTCGGCGCCCTATTCCTCCAGCTCCGTCGACGCCATAATGGGCTTCACCAGGCGGGGCGGCAGGGTCCTGGTCTTCTACGACCCCAGAATAGCGAGCTCCATCTACATAACCACCTCCACGCCGCCGGCGCCCATATATCTCGACGGGCTGTTGACCCCCTTCGGCATGGCCGTAATGGACGGCTACCTGTACAACGCCAGCTCCAATCTGTCCAGCCTTACAGAGAACTGGCAGTTCGTAAAGCCCGATGTGAACAACTCCACGGCGATAAATTCGACGGGCTTCGTCTTCTTCACGCCTGCGGCCGTGGCGGGCTCCGGCGTGGGCGTATACGTAAATGCGCACCTCATGGGGTACGGGCCCGGGGAGTACGCAGTGGTGCTTCAGAGGGGCAACGTGACGGTGGTGGGCACGATCACTTCGTTCCTGCCGGGCTTCGCGGAGCTCGGCAACAACTCGGCGCTCTTGGGCGACCTGGCCGGGTGGGTCTGCAACTAGGGGGACATATATTTTCGGAGTTACCAATAAAGTTTATATAGGACCGCGATCTGTAAGTCATGCTTTCGGGGACAATAAAGTCTCGTTGAGGTGCGTCGTCTGCGGGGCTGAGTACAGCCCCGACTATCGCCTCTTCAAATGCCCCAAATGCGGCGGCCTTCTCGACGTCGTCGTGAAGGAGAAGTACTGGGCGCCCAAGGGGAGCGGCGTTTGGCGGTATGCGACCATGTTGCCGCTTAGAGGCGGCGCCACTATGGGCGAGGGGCGAACCCCCCTCGTGGAGTCTAGGCTCAAGAGGGGGCTCTGGATAAAATTCGACGGGGCGAACCCCACGGGGAGCTTCAAGGATAGGGGGATGGCCCTCGGCGTGACTGTGGCCAAGGAGGCTGGCGCCAACAAGGTCGTCGTGGCGTCTACCGGCAACACCGCCGCGTCTGCGGCCGCCTACGCCGCACGCGCCGGGCTCAAAGCCTACGTCGTCCTCCCCAAGGGCAACGTGGCCAGGGGGAAGCTGGTACAAGCGGCCCTCCACGGCGCCGAGATCGTCACCGTAGACGGCTATTTCGATAGGGCGTTGAGCCTAGTGGTGGAGTACGGCACTAAATACGCATATCCCCTCAACAGCTTCAACCCGTGGAGGCTGGAGGGCCAGAAGACCGCGGCCTTCGAGATCTACGAGGACTTGGGGTGTCCCGACAATATAGTGGTCCCTGTGGGCAACGCCGGAAATATATATGCTATATGGAAGGGATTTAAAGAGCTTGTGGAGCTAGGCCTTTGCCCCAAGACGCCGAGGATGATCGGCGTCCAGGCGTCCGGCGCGGCCCCCCTGGCCAGAGCCTGGCGGGAGGGGCTACAGACCCCGCTATTCGTCTCCTCGCCGAATACTATCGCCTCGGCCATAAGGATAGGCAGACCGATAAATTGGGTCAAGGCTTTTATAGCCGTAAGGGAGTCGGGAGGGATGTTCGTAGAGGTCGACGACGGCGAGATCTTAAAGGCCCAGGCGGCTTTAGCTAAAGCCGACGGCATCGGCGCAGAGCCGGCAGGAGCGGCGTCGATAGCCGGGGCCCTCGCCTTAGACCTCCCGGGCACCACAGTCGCCATAGTCACGGGCCATGCGCTTAAAGACCCCGACGTGGTTGAAGTCAGAACTCTACACGTATCCTCGCAGGAGGAGCTAGTGGGGCTGTTGAACCGATGAGGCCTGTACTCAAAATCGGGGGCTCTCTCCTCAAGAGCGCCCAACACTTCGCGGAGGCCGCCAAATTCATATCGACTTACGACTCGCCGGTAGTCGTGGTCTCCGCCGTGAAGGGGGTGACCGACATGCTCATTGAGCTCTACAAGACTAGATACGAGAGCCTATACGACGCCATTAGGGGGATACATGTAGAGATCGCCAGGAAGCTCGGCGTCTCCGGAATAGAGCCCCTCTTGAAGGAGCTCCGGGCGGCTATGGAGCTCCCCGAAGGCCCCGACGTGTTGGACTACTTCATGTCCTTCGGCGAGAGGCTCTCCGCAACTATAATGCACGGGCTCCTCAGGAGGATGGGATTCGACAGCGGGCTCTTCGTGGCCCCCATAATAACCGACGACTCCTTCGGGAGGGCGCAACCTCTAGAGGACAGGAGCCTCGCCTCCGAGATAGACCAGCACGAGGGCATAGCAGTCGTGACGGGCTTTATAGGGAGGACTAGAGACGGCAGGTTCACCACCGTCGGAAGGGGAGGGAGCGACTACACCGCCACCTTCCTGGCGAGGCTTTTGGGCTATAGGCGTGTCGTGTTGGTCACCGACTCGCCGGGCGTCATGACCGCCAACCCCCAGGAGGTGCCCGAGGCCAAAATACTCCCCATGATGTCTATAGAGGAGGCCGTGGAGGCGGCCAGGCTCGGCGCCAAGAACTTCCACCCGAGGACCTTCGAGCCCGTCTCCGGCGGCATGTACGTCGAGGTCAGGAACTATTGGAGCAGGGGGACCGTCGTAGGCAACTTCTACGCCCCGCCGCCCTATAAGGTCGTGCTCAAATGCGGAGAGGGCTCTTGCGTCGTCGGCCTCGACGCCGAGGAGATCGTCAAGCTGGGCGGGGAGTATGTGAGCAGATTCGCCGCACAAGTGCCCATGCCCCCCAAATGGGCCCACGACCTCTTCGTAAAGCCCTACTTCGAGAAGTTGGCATGGATAAACTGAAGGCCTATATAATAGGCGCCACTGGCCTCGTCGGCCAGCGCTACGTCCAGCTGTTAGCGGAACACCCCTGGTTCGAAATAGCCGGCCTGGCGGCCTCGCAGAGGAGCGCCGGGAGGAGGTACAAGGAGGTCGGATGGGTCTTAGAGGCGCCTATGCCCAAATCTGTCGCCGAGATGGCCGTAGACCAGTTGGACCTCGACAGAATTCCTAAAGTCGACGTGGTCTTTTCGGCGTTGCCGTCCGAAGTGGCCGCGCGGGTGGAGCCGGAGCTGGCGAAAAGAGGCCTTCTGGTCGTGAGCAACTCCAGCAACATGAGGCTGGACCCCGACGTGCCCCTCCTCATACCTGAAGTGAACCCTGGAGACCTAGACCTCCTGAAGGCCCAGAGGGAGGGGAGGGGCTGGGCGGGCGCCGTCATGAAGAAGCCGAACTGCAGCACGACCATATTGGACCTGCCCCTGAAGCCCATAATGGACGAGTACGGCATAGAGCGGGTACACGTGACGACCATGCAGGCCGTGACCGGGGCGGGATATTCGGGCGTGCCCTCCGTGGCGATAATAGACAACTTGATACCCTACATCAAGGGCGAGGAGGAGAAGATCGTAAACGAGACCAGAAAGATACTCAAGTCGAATGTGGAGATCTACGCGACGACCACCAGGGTGCCTGTCCTCGACGGCCACGTCGAGGTCGCCTACGTCGATACCGCCAGAGACTTCGACGTAGAGGCCGTGGCGGAAATCCTCGCCGAGTTTAGAGGGCCCCCTCAAGAGATGAAACTGCCCACCGCGCCGCCTAGTCCCATATTAGTTGAGAGGGCCGTCGATAGGCCCCAGCCGAGGCTCGACAGAATGGCAGGAGGCGGGATGTCGGTGGTGGTGGGGAGGCTAAGAAAGCTGGGGCCCAAGAAGCTCGCCTTCGTGGTGCTAGGCCACAATACTATACGAGGCGCCGCGGGCAACGCCATACTCGCGGCCGAGCTATACTTCAAATGGAGCGGGGCCCTCTAGTCGCCAACGGCCTACGCCCTATCCTCCCCGACGGGGCCTAGGGCCACGACGCGCCCCCTCCTCCTTCTGTCCATGGCGGCTATATACAACATAGATCCGTCGCAGGCGGCCCGATAGGTCTCGTCTCCGTCGGACATTAGGCGGGCCAGCAGGTCCACAGCCCCCACTCTGAACAGCTTCGAGTTGTAGACTATGAACGTGTCGAATAGGGGGCCGGAGTCCACGTCGGGCCTGTAGAAGTAGCCCCCGCAGAAGAATAGGGGCACGGCTCTGTACCTCTCCTCTATATGGCCGTCGGGGCCCACCCTATAGGTCCCCAAGATGTCGCCCACATAACCCGTGAGGTATCCGTAGCCCTCTTCGTCGAAGCTGACAAGACGAGACGTCGGCTTTATCTGAGCCTCCGCCTCCCTGCTCGCGCCTCTGTAGATCAAGACGCGGTCGCCGCAGGTCAGCCACGTCTGGCCTGTAGCGTAGTTGAAAAACGCGCCGTCGCAACCGCCGACTCGTATAAGCCTCTCTCTGGCCAGCTCCGCGTCGAAGACGGTCACTTCTTCGCGCTCCACGCAGAATACGCGCTCTCCGTCGAAGACCAGATCGAAACACCGCTTTCCGGTCCTCCTCACGCCTAGGAGCTCAAGGTTCTTGCCAAATATATAGAATTTATTGGATACGTGGCAATATACCTCGCCCCCCGCGACCGCGCATAGAGGCGCCTCCTCGACCCTCTGCGTCTTGACCACGTCCCCCAGCGCCTTGTCCAGAAGGACCACGAGGCCGACCCTCCCCGACCTCCCGACCGCGTAGACGCCTTCCGGCGAGGCCAATAGCGCCGTTTTAGAGAACGCCTCTAGCTCCGTCCTGACCGCCCACCTAGCCCTATGGGGCACCTATGTACTTAATCCCGCGCGTTATATCTATTATCGGGGCCTCC
>JBEULO010000014.1:0-7034 GCA_041287225.1 Thermoproteus sp. | reverse complement strand
TGGCTATTTCGAGCGCCCTGTCAAAAGACAGCTCAAGCGCCTTTAAGTCGCGCGAGTTGATGCCCAACAGGTAGTCGCCCAGTTCTACCGCCTTAAGCGCAGCGTCTAGACTTTCAACTTCCACCAGCGGGGTCAGCCCCAACTTTTTGGCGTATTCTGCCAGCTCCGCTACGTCGTCGACGAACTCGTATATTATCAAAACCGCATCTGCGCCGTAGCCGTAGGCAACGTCTATTTGTTCTCTATAGAGGATGAAGTCTTTGGCGAGCACAGGCCTATATCTTTTAGCTATAGGCACAAAACGGAAGTCGCCTAGAAACCAGAAGGGCTCTGTAAGCACAGAAAACGCGTTGACATAGGGGGCCAGCTCCTCGAAGTACTGCCACGGCCTTATATCGGTTCTGATTATGCCGCTGGGCGAGGCCCTCTTATATTCGGCTATTATGCCGAACTCGCCCAACGCCTTTCTGAAGTCCTCTATGGGGGCGTCTCTCAGCGGCGCCTTCTCCCTCCTGTACTGCAGAGACCTCTTCACTTCCTCCAGGAAATTCATATTTTGTCCAAGAAGTTCTTTAATATCTTTTTGCCGAATTCGGTGCCTATGGACTCCGGATGGAACTGAACCCCAAATACGTCGTACTCGACATGTCTTATCCCCATAATTTCGCCGTCGTCTAGCGCTAAGGCCTCCACCACTAGCGTCGAGGGGACTTCGTCAACCACTAGGCTGTGGTACCTCATGCCCCTAAAGACCTCCGGCACTCCGGAATAGAGCGGTCCTCCCATGTGTCTTATGGGGCTCGTCTTCCCGTGTTTTATGGTTCTGGCATGTCTTATCTTAGCCCCGAAGACGGACCCTATTATCTGGTGGCCAAGGCATACGCCCAAAATGGGGATCCTTCCGGCGAGTTGTCTCACCACCTCTCTAGAGATGCCGACGTCGCGAGGGTTCTCGGGGTGGCCTGGGCCGGGCGATATGATTATTCTATCGGGCCTTATCCTCTCTATGGCCGATAGCGTTATTTCGTCGTTGCGCACCACTAGGGGCCGCGAGCCCAATTCGCCTATATATTGGGCTATGTTGTAGGTGAACGAATCGTAGTTGTCGACGATCAGCGTCAGGTCCATATGGACTTCAAATGGGCCAGTTTGTACTCGGTCTCTTTATATTCCCTCTCGGGAGTTGAGTCGTAGACGACGCCAGCGCCGGCCTGTATCCTCGCCTCGCCTCCCCTCGCTATCAACGTCCTTATTATGATGGCCAGCTCGCCTCCTTTAGGTGTCATCATGCCGAAGCCGCCCGCGTAGGGCCCCCTCGGCAGATCCTCCAGCTCTCCAATTATCTCCATGGCTCTGACCTTAGGGGCGCCGGACACAGTGCCCGCAGGGTGGAGGGCCCATACTGCGTCTATGAAGTTGTACCGCGGGTCTAAAACGCCGGACACTTTAGACACGATGTGTTGCACGTGGCTGTACTTCTCGACCGCCATGAGTTCCTGCACCTTGACGGTGCCGAATCTCGCGACCCTCCCTATGTCGTTTCTAGCTAAATCCACCAACATCATGTGTTCTGCCAGCTCCTTCTCGTCGGAGAGCATATCGTCTTCGAGCAGTATGTCTTCGCGTTCCGTACGTCCTCTAGGTCTAGTTCCAGCTATTGGATGCGTCTCTACGACATCTCCATCGACTTTTACTAAAAGCTCTGGCGACGTCCCCATTAGGGCTAGGTCTTTAAACTTAAAGAAGAACATATATGGGGATGGGTTCAAGGTCGCCAGCCTCTTATATGCCTCAAAGAGGTCGCCGTCGAGCTCGAACGCCTCCCGTCTGGACAGCACCACCTGGAATATCTCGCCGTCTCTGATGCGCCTCAAGGCCTCGGAGACCGCAGACTTAAAGGCTACCTCGTCGGTTCTATACAAGACCTTCCCCATTCGAGGGGGGCTTTTAGGCGGCGCCTCTGAAATATGGGGCATCTCGCCCGACACGTAGGCCCTTTTGAGTAGGTTGTCGTACACGACTAGGCTTTCCGGCACTACGAACAACGCCCTCGGCGACTCGCCGTCTGCCCTTACCGTTTTGGACAGAACGGGCTCTATCTCGACGACAATATCATACGATATAAATCCGATCGCCACATCGCCTCCAAAGGGCCCTCCACGCCGCTCTAGACTGTTGTATATTTTCTGCAAGCCCTCGTATATGTCCATTGAGCCCTCATAGACCCTCTTGACGCCCCAGGCGACTACAGTGTACCTGGCTCTGTCCGGAAAGCCGGGGCCCGACTCCAGCAAGGCCACGAAGTCCTCTCCGGACCTGTATAGATATTGGGCTAGTTCTTGCGCTCGTGGTAATTCGGAGAGAGGTATCTTCTCCACCCCGACGACATTACACAAATAAAATTGGTGCTATAAAACGTTTTGTGGCGGTGATCCTCGCCACTACTCTGGGCGGCAAGGAGGCGGTCGTGGCGCGCGACCTGTGCGACTGTTTATACGGCAACGGCGATACCGCGGCGAATTGCGCTCCCATATACCCGGGGCTGTTCTTCGCCGAGTTCGGCGATAGAGCCGTCTTGGATAAATGCCTATCTATGAGCTATTTTAAGAAGCTGATAAAGAGAATAGAGCTGTACGACGCCGTCTTGAGGGAAGCGGGCGTATTCGATAGACCTAACAGTAAGAAGATAGGTCCTTATGTTTTTATAAGGCTTTAGGTCTATATACATATATTTTGGCTTTTTCATCTAGATATATGAGTTCCATATTAGGTACCTCCCAATAATATGAGATAACTATTGCATCTCTCTTAAGTTCTTCATTGAATTTTTTCGATAGTTTTTCATTAACTGAGGGCCATTGGAATATATAGATTATATCTGCATCTTTTAGAGATATTTTGAACATATCTCCAAGTATGATTCGACATTTCCAACATCTCAGCTTACAGATCAAAGCCCTTATGGGGTCTATCTCTACGCCTACCGCAACGGCTCCCGCCCGAGACGCTAATCTCAACACGGCCCCGTAGCCGCATCCCAACTCGTAGAACACCTTGCCCTTAATCCCCACCATCCTTATCGCCTTTTCGGCGGCCTTTATATTGGAGGTGCCGTATCCGGCCCCCCTCCCCGTTATGTGGGGCCACAATAGGTGGATTGATACCGCCAAGGCAGCTATTAGGGCTATTTCGTAGAACACTAAATAAATATGCGATATTTATAATCTTGTAGTTTAGGTCAAGTCAATCTGCTAAGCGCATATCGAGTTATAGCCCACGGATCGTATTCGCCTTCGGGATAGAAGGGCTCGCCTTTAGGTAGCTCCTTTAGTTCCTCCTCCACGTCCTCGCATTTGCCGTATATGGCGATTACGTATTCTTTTAACCCTATGGGGGAGGTCTTGGCGAGAGCCTCGTTGATGCTATCGCTGGTGGTCAAATACATCAGAGCCGATATCCTCCAATCTCTGGCCGGCTTCTTATAGGCGTACGCATAGGCCATTGCTTGGAGTAAATACCTCCAGTCCCTTATGGCGTCTGGCCTCGCGGCGACCACTAGGGCTCGGCGTCCCATAAAGGCTAACGCGTCGCGGCTAAGAGGCGCCGCAGACCTCACCAATATGGACTCAAAACACGTGCCGACTCCGGACTTCACGCGGCTAACCTAAAGGGTATTAAAAATTTCGTAGAGTTAATTTGAACTTTTAGTTTAGTAGTTTTCTTAAGAGAGTAGTTATCTGAAAATTTTATTAACCCCGGCGTGTATTAACTCCAATGAGGATTATCGTCAGGGGCGAGGCCTTCAGTCCGGATTTTATCCCGCCTAGCCTGCCCCATCGCGAAGATCAATTGAAACAACTAGCTACATATATGCGGAACTTCCTGGACAGCCCGGGCTCCTTCTACCCAAGGGCGGTCCTAGTGGGCAGACAGGGGAGCGGGAAGACGGTCACGTTGAGGTCTTTCGGGAATTCCTTGGCCCCTCCGGTCAAATTCGCCTACGTCTCTTGTTTTATAAACAGGACGTTTACAGCTATAGTCTACAACCTCGCCCAACAGTTAGGCATCGTCGTGCCCAAGAGGGGCCTCAGTAAGGACGAGCTCGTCAACGTGTTTCTAGAACAACTGAGGGATAAGGACATATATGCGATAATGGCGCTCGACGATGTTTTCAACTTGGCGCCAGATGCTATATCTACATTTATCCGCATGGGTCTAGAGACGGACAAATTGGGCACCCATAGGCTCGGCTTGATTTTAGTCAGCCATACGGTCGACTTTATAGACGCCTTGGATCCCTCAACGCGCGGCATATTGGGCAAGCCTATTATCAGATTCCCGCCATATAATAGAGACCAGATCTTCGACATATTGCGACAGAGAGCGGAGATAGCGCTTGCGCCGGGGTCCTACGACGAGGAGATACTGGATATGATAGCGGATATAACCGGCGCGGAGGAGGGGCTCGAAAATAGGGGCGACGCCAGAGTCGCTATAGATATACTCTATAGAGCTGCCAACAACGCCGAAGGCGATGGCGCCAGTAGAATTACGCCTGAACATGTGAGGCGGGCCAGCAAGGAGGTCCTTCTGGGCATATCGTCGGACATCATAAAGGGGCTCCCGCTACACGCGAAGTTGTTGTTGCTCGCAATAGTGAGGACGCTCAAGGGGGGCAAGTCCTATGCGACCTTCGGCGAGGTGGAGGATATGTATAAAATGATATGCGAGGAGTTCGGCCAGAAGCCCAGGACTCACAGCCAGCTCTGGACCTATTTGGGGGAGCTGAGGGCCAAGGGGATAATAGAAACCCGACCCAATAAGAAGGGCGAGGGCCTACGCGGCAGGACCACGTTGATTTCTATAGGCACGGAGCCTCTCGACGCCTTAGAGAAGGCCGTCACATCTATGGCGGCAGACGAGTTGAGATGATAGATATAGACTTCGTGTTGGGGGCCAAAGCCCGCATAAAAATCATAAGGGAGCTATATAGAGTCTCCGAGATCAATACCACCGACTTAGCTAGAAGGCTAGGCCTAAATTACTCCCAATTAGAGGGCCACTTGAAGATACTAAAGGAGGCCGGCATAGTGGAGGAGCACAGAATAGGCAGAATAAGGCTGGTCTCGTTAAGGAAGGAACCGAAGATATTAGAACTGGGCAGAGTGCTCTCGGATCTAGCCTCTAAATGATATTTTTTATATCTGTAAGAGATATAGATAAAGCCTTACTTAGATGTTCTAGTATTTTCTCATCTTTTTTAGTTATAATAGAAATAACGTTAAGAAGTTCGGAAGATACATAACTACTCGATAAATGTAGTTCTCGCGCTAGGTATTGGACCACGAGGTCTCTCCTCCTTCTGACCTCGCGGGAGCGGGCCAGCAGAAGTATGCGTTGAGGAAATTGATATTTGAAGAACCTAGGCAGTCTCGGCTTGCTCGGCACCAACGCGATGCCGGCCAGCATCAATTCGGTCATATAGGGCATCAGCTCCCACTCGCCGGTCTTTTTAATCCTAGCCAAGACTATATCGGCCTTGCTCAGCCTGTCTAACGCCGTCACTGCTACGGCGGGATCTTTATATACACGCGGCACGTTTTCGGAGGCCCAGGCGAAGAACTGCTCCCAGTCGAAAGACGGAATGAACGATATGGACCTGGCGTCGTCGAACCAATTGGCCCTAAAGACCCTATCTAGCACCTCGAACATGGAGAGTTGCGGGTTCCTCTCGCCTATCCTCTTCAAATCGTCTACAGTCAACGCCCTCTTCCCCTCTGAAAATAACTGCAGATCGTTTATGGCGGCTCTGAGGTCTCCATTAGAGGAACGCGCCAGCGAGCGTAGGGCGTCTTCTTCACACTTAATTCTCTCCGACTCACATATCCTCCTTAAAACCTCAACCACATCGTCCTCGTCGAGCCTTCTTAGATTGACCACAAGGCTTATATCCCTAAGCGGGCGGAGCCTCTGGTCCCACGGGTTGTTTGCGGTCATGATTATGGGCACTCTGGCGGTTTCTATCAAGTCGACTATCGTATTAAGGCCGCCGAGGTCTTCCTTCGGGTTGAGGCCGTCAACCTCGTCGAAGAGCACAAGCCTCCCCGAATAGCCGAACAAAGAGCCCTCCCTCAGCCCTCTACCAACTACCTCTTTTATCCTAATCGACGTCCTCACGTCGCTTGCGTTCAACTCTATTAGTTCGTAATTCACCTCATTGGCCAGGGCGTGCACCAAAGTCGTCTTCCCGACGCCGGGGGGACCTGCCAGAAGGACCGCCTTGGCTTCAGCTATCTGCTTGTCTTTGCTTTTAGCCCAAGTCTTGCAGAACTGTTCAGGAGCTCTGAACTTAGAACATATCCACGAGGCCAGCGAGTATTTGGCCTCCTCTTGGTCCACTACCTCTTTGAAGTTCTTAGGCCTATACTTCTCCACCCAAGGCAACATTACCTCTTCTTTACGGCCGGTTTGCTCTTGGCGCCTATAGAGGCCAGTTTGACTAACATATATGTGAGTTGTAGCTCCTCGTCGGAGCCCTCGGCGAGTCTGTAGTCCACATCTGCGAGTAGTTCCGCTACTGACGCCTTTATGTCTTCGTCTAGTTGCATCCGCGGCAGTTCTCTTTGTAGCGCCTTGAGGAAGTCGACTCCCGCTATCCCCCTTATGTACATGAGGTCTCTTAACTTATCCCTCGCCTTCTCAACGTCGCCGGAAAGCGCGGCGTTAAACACGTCGAGGACTTCGCTGGGCCTTGCCGCCGAAGCTACGGCGGCCACGCTCTCCCTATTAACTACGCGCGCCGTCGCCGCGGCCATTTGGAGCAGATTTATCGCCCTCCTCATATCGCCTTGAGATATCTCGTAGATGGCGTCCACCCCATCGTCGGTCAGCTCCACGCCCTCCTGTTTGGCTATATATGCGAGCCTCTTCGCCATCAATTCTTTCGGCATAGGTGGAAATCTAAATACGGCACACCTAGAGAGTATCGGGTCGATTATTCTAGACACGTAGTTTGCTAGTAGTATGAATCTTGT
>JBEULO010000139.1:0-12913 GCA_041287225.1 Thermoproteus sp. | reverse complement strand
CCGGCCGGGATTCGAACCCGGGACCTCCCGCTCGCTCGAGCGGGCCGCTCTACAAGGCGGGCGCTTTCGGCCGAAAAGGCGTTCAACTACCGGGCTAAGCCACCGGGGCCTGCTTAAGGTACTACTGGATTTTTTAAAATTTAATTACTGTTGTTCCTGCCGGCTCTCTTCTCTGCCTCTACCTCTGCGCCCTCTGCCTTGCCTTATTGGCGCCGGCGGTTGCCTCGGCACGGCGGCGAAGCCCAACGGCCACCCGTATACCCTATCTCTCTGTTCGCTGGAAGTTGTGTGGGTCTCTATGGCAAATCCCGTATGGAATATCAACGGCTCGTCTATCCATACGGCGACCTTCTCTGGATAGTACGCTATGGGCTCTACGAACCACTCGACGGTCCTGCCGCCTTCTATGAACCGCACGTAGTCGAAATATTCGTCGTAGTTGTAGAAGCCCCATATGACCACTACGGAGCCTTCGGTTAGGGGCGGGGCGATCCTGCCCAGCGCCAAGCTGTATCCGTATCTATCCGCATCGTCGCCGTAGAGATGTTTCGGCATTAGCGGCTCCACTTTCGCCCCTGCCTTTCTTGCGTGTTCCGAAGCGACTTCGTAGGACTTACGTATTATCCTTTCGGCGTCTGCCCTCGACAGCGGTAGCAACCACATGCTCTCGCCACGGCGGAGGGGATATAAATGTTGGGGCTATTTTGTTCTTAAAGGGCTTGGGTAAATTAACCGATATCTATTTAGAGGGAAGAATAGAATGGCCTATGCTGATGCCGTTGCTCGCCCTCACCGCTGTAGCCGTCCTGCTGGGCCTCGCCTTGAGGCGCGTCCGCGATAAGGCGCTTGCCGTACTGGGCGTTGTCGGCTTCTTCCTCATAGCGATCCCGGCGCTCCTCGTCAGCGGCGATGTGGTCGAGAGGATAATAGCCGCCATTTTTGCCTACCAGCCCTATTGGGAGTACGTAGTGCCTGTAGCCGCATTCGCGGCGGCGCTGTTGCCTCCTCCGAGGAGGAGGCCCAGAGGGCGGGCCGTCCGTAGAGAAAAGGCGGAGTATTGGTAACTACTTCTTTTTTATAGAAACTAATATTACAGATACAACAAATATTATAAGTATTATAGAAATTATATAATTTACCGTGGCGCCGCTAGGCGCGACGGCCGGCGGGGCTACAGGCGGAGGAGCCAGCGTAGACATATTGACCGGGGCCTTCGTTATGACGTAAGTGGCGTTGCTGGAGCACAATATATCGCCTATAGCTGCAGCGTACATAGAGGCCTCCTCGTACATGTAGAGGGCCATTACGTTATCTTTGCCCGAATAGTAGTCGCCGAATTGGATGTAGCTCAGAGGCAGTATGTTGGGAGAGCCGCAGGCGGCCGCCCTGTAGATGTTCTCCAGCGCCGTCTGCCGCTCCACGGGGGCCAAGCTGTCGGCTCCAGGGGCGGCGAGGGCGTTTTCAGAGAGCGATATCGTGTCCAGAGACGCCGCCAGTGAGGCCAGATAGTGGCCGCTCGAATATAGGCTCTGGGCCAGTTGGAAGCTCTGTTGTAACTCGCCGATCAGATCCGACGGCAACTGATTCCCATAGGTGGATATTACATATGAGTACATGACGTAGGCGTACTCCAAATATGTCTCCGCCATGTCTTGTAGGGAACTTTCGTTGATTACGCGACCGTACGCCAGCGCTCTTGCGGCGTTTATCCAGGGGGACAGGGTGACAGCCCGCGTGTACATCAACGCGGCGTCGGGGCTCGAGGAGTTGGCTTGTTGGTATATTTGGTATATCCTCTCGTATATGCCTACTATGATCCCCAAATTGTTTGAGGTTATCGGGACCTCTTCGGCGGCCTTCTCGTAGCTTCGGGCTAGGCTTAACGCCTCTCTGTAGAGAGCCCTCGCGCTCAGGGCGCCGTTGGATATCTGCGCCGAGTAGTAACTATAGAGGCCGTTGTACAACAGAGACGCCGCGGTGTAGTACTGCCCCCTGTCTGCAAGCGACGAGACCGCGCTCATGTTGACATAGGCGCTGGCCGAAGCGCCCGTGGCGTTTTTGTAGATGGACAGGACTTGTTGATATAGGTACCTAGAGGTCTCGTTGAAGACGGTCGCGTTGAGGGACGAAGGGCCGTAGGGCAGAGTCACGTTGTAGCCCGTGAGGTAGTATATAGCCTGTTGAATAGTCGCTATCGGTATGACCTTGACGCCGCTCACGCCGCTCGCCTTCCCCTGCTCGCCCAGAGGCACCAATACGTATTTCATCCCGTTCTGGGCGGCCGCCGCGACTTTATCGCCCACTCCGCCCACCCACCCGATAGTGCCGTCGGGCAAGATTATCCCGGTCATGGCTGTGTCGTTTCTGATGGGCAGTCCCTTCATCAACGCGAACATCGCAGCGGTTATGTAGCCGCTCGCCGACGGCCCGCCGACGCTCGCCTCAAGGCCTTTGACTCTGACCAAGGCGGTGTAGTTGGAGGCAGGAGAGCCGGCGAGTCTGGCGGCCACATAGAGCGCCACTTGGGCGGATGGCCCGAAGCCCTCTCCCGCCTCGGGCACGCCGGCCACGTAGACCCTACCGTTGCCCGGCGACAACAACGTGATCTCTATAGGCACGACGGCCCCTCCCCCGCTCGAACTGACCGCAAGTGCGTTTATCGTGGCCGTCCCCACGACGTGGACGCTCTGCCCCGGCCTGAGGGGCGCTAAGACCGCCGCCAGCGCTGTGACGACGGCTAGAAGCACGGCCAGGAGGAGCGCGGCTTTCATAATCGCCGTTTGTGTTGCCAATTAATAAAGGTTATTCACTTATAGTGAACATCAGCGTAGGTCCAGGCGCTCATCCTCGCCTAAGCCTGGATCATCACCTAAAAATGAGAGGTTTCTAGTATATATGGAAGACCTCGCGCGGGCTCTGGCGAGAAGTCGCCGGGCAGTGGCCCTCACAGGCGCCGGCATATCGGCGGAATCGGGAATACCTACGTTTAGGGGTCCTGGAGGCCTCTGGGAGAGGTATAAGCCTGAGGAGTTGGCGACGCCGGAGGCCTTCGCGAGGGACCCGGCCCTCGTGTGGCGTTGGTATAAATGGAGGCAGGAACTAATATATAGGGCGTCGCCTAACCCCGCCCATTACGCGCTGGCCGAATTGGAAAGGCTCGGCGTGTTGAAGGCCGTGATAACTCAAAACGTCGACGGCCTACACGCCAGAGCCGGCTCGCAGAGAGTTTTAGAGCTCCACGGGAATATATGGCGCCTTAGATGTACCAGATGCGGAGCCGAGGTGCGGGCCGAAAGGCCCGTCGAGGAGATACCGCCCAAATGCCCCCGTTGCGGCGGCCTGTTGAGGCCCGACGTGGTGTGGTTCGGAGAGCCCCTCCCTCACGACGTCTGGGAGGAGGCGGTAGCCCTCGCGTCGAGCTCCGACCTCATGTTGGTTATAGGGACGTCCGGCGTCGTGTATCCGGCGGCATATCTGCCTCATGCGGCGAAGAGGAACGGGGCCCTAATAGCGGTGATAGACCCCAACGAGACCGCCCTGGACGATCTGGCGGACTTCAAAATACGCGAGAGGGCGGCGGAGGTCCTGCCGAGGCTCGTGGAGGAGGTGAAACATGTCGTATATAGTGGCCTTTGAGTGTCCCGACGCTACGGTCGAAACTAAAGCCAGGAGGTTCTCCCTAAAGGCCGGCCTTTATGTATATGTGGGGTCTTGCGGAAACTCTTGCGCCAAGAGGGTCGCCAGACATGTCAAGAGGCCTGTGGGGAGGAGGCATTGGCATGTGGACTACCTGCCCTGTCGGGCCGTCGTCGCGCTTATAACCCGCCTCGCGGAGACCCAACTGGCGTCGAGGCTCCTCCTAGCCGGAGTCGGCTACGTCAAGGGGTTCGGCTCCTCCGACGACAAGCGCGCGCCCTCCCACCTGTTTGCGGCGAGCTCGCTACTGGAGCTTCTTGACGCGATATCTGCCCCCGTCCACGACCAGCTTGGCGAGGCCGACTTCGGCTAGATATTTGGCGAAGGCTATGCCCTCCTCCGCGAGCCTTAAGTCGTCGCCGCCGCCGTGGACGCATAAAGCCATTGCGTACGGAGTTCCCTCGCGTATACATTCGCCGTAGGCCCTCAACAGCCTCCTCAACTTGTCCTCCAACGACCTGGCGTACTCCCCGGCGGTGGTGACGGGATCGTGTGAGGGATAGACCGGCGTGTCGCCTAGAGAGCGCAGTAGGGCTATAGACCTCCTGAGAGCGTCCACGTTGGCGATCCAGCCGCCCAAATCGCCCACGAAGACCCCCTCTTCGAGCTTGAAGCAGGTATGGCCCCAGCTGTGGGAGCCGCAGGGCAACACTTGCGCCGAGAATTCCTCCAAGTCCACCCAGCCGGCTGCAATCCTGGCGAAACGTCCGGCGGCTTTAGGCGGCTCGACCCCCCTATCGGGCGCGCCCGCCCTCTTGAAGACCGCCCTCACGTAGTTCTTAAACCTATTTCCGTCTGTCAACATGCCGGCCTCGAAGGGGTTGGCCACGACCGCTCTGGGGGCCGACTTGGAGAGGCCCGCCGTGTGGGCGGAGTGGTGATGGGTCAACAAGACGTAGAGGACGTCCAGCGGCTCCGACGCGTCTATAGAGACTCTCCCCACAAGCCAAGAAGCGCCGACGCGACTAGGCCTCACTTTATTAATAGGGCTGTAAAATTCTTTGTGTCCTGGTCTGAGAGGTTCGTCGAAGATGCCGAGAGGCTCTTCGGGATATCCAAAGAGGAGCTCACAAAGTTTGTAGATATAATGTCTAGAGGCGACGAGAGAGGGGTGGAGGAGTGGGCCGAGAGGAATGGCGTTGAGGAGAAGGACTTCCTAGTACTCTCCACAATGTATGTGCTCTACAAGGCCGAAGATAGAGTGTCTGAAGTCTTGGAGGGGCTAGAGCTTAAAGTCGACGAGGCCGTAGCCCTGATCGGTAGCCTCACCGCACAGCTCATAAACGGCATGGAGCTAGAAAACAAGAAGATATTATTAGCGCAGATATTGCTAGCGGCGGCCCTGCAGATCGAAGATGGAGAAATAAGAAAAAAGATGGCAGAATTGGCGAGCACTTTCATATCATAAAACTTTAAATATAGATCTTTATCTCATCTTTATGAAAAAAAGAATTCCTACTTCTAGTAATAGTAATGTTCTCGATGTTAGCGGTCGGCCAGCCGCTATATTTCAATTGCACCGGCGTGCCCCAAGGCGCACAGTCCCACCTCATAGTGTGGCTCCAGCTCGACAACGTGACGACGCCCAACGGGCTTAACTACCTGTTGAGCCAGCTCTACTACAACCCCTCTAGCCCCTACTTCCATAGGTTCATAACTCCCCAACAGTTCGCCCAGTGGTACAGCCCGCCCGCCTACGTATATTCCTACATAAAAGACGTAGCCCAAGTCTCGGGGCTTGAGGTGATAGGGACGTACCCCATGGCGGTCGTAGCGGGCGGAAACGTCTCGTCGGTTAATAACGCAGTGGCTTTGCTCCAAAACGCGCCGCCGGATATAGCCAAGTGGATAATAGTAGGCGAGTGTGTGCCTGTAGGCTTTTTCGCTTCTAACGGGCAGACGCCTAGCTACAAGCCAACTTATGCGAGGGCGCAGTTCAACGGCGCTCTGGACAATATAACCTACATAAACGGCCTGCCCCTACAGATAAGATACAAAAACTTCGAGATATGGTTGCCCAGAGGCCTCCAGTTCATATATGGCGAATTGCCTCTATTATCTTCTGGCTTTAACGGGCGCGGGGTGACTATAGGCATAGTGGACGCCTTCGGCGATGTGAACTTCACCAAGGCCTATCAATATCAATACCAAGACGTGGCGGCATACGACTTGGCCCTATTCAACAGCCGTTTCGGCTTGCCGCAAGCCTCGCTTAAAGTGGTATATCCGGTGGGCATGCCCGTAATAACTAGCTACAACCTCCTAGACGCGTTGGGGTGGTCCTACGAGACCGCGTTGGATATAGAATACGCCCACGCCATGGCTCCAGGCGCCAATTTGGTGCTTGCAGTTGCGCCGGACGCAGGCGATGATTTGTTCATAGCGGTGGAATATCTAGTCAATAACAGCATGGCCGACTTCATAAGCCTCAGTTGGGGCGCGCCCGAAGATCTCTACTTGGCCCCGCCGCCTACGCCGCAATTCTTACTCGCATACGACGAGGTGTTCATGCAAGCCGCGGCGCAAGGTATAGGCGTATTCGCCTCGTCTGGCGACTGGGGCGCCTTCGACATCTTCATCACCCCGATGGAGCCCAGTGTGATGTACCCGGCAAGCGACCCGTGGGTAACTGCAGTAGGCGGCACCTCGCTACATGCGTATTTGTCGGATGAAAGCATAACAAGAGTGGAACAAGCTTGGAATTGGAACGCCCGCTACATGTGGGGCACGGGCGGCGGCTACTCCTTTATATTCCCGGAGACTCCGGGCCAGATCCTTGCCGGGATAGTCTACGAGCGCCCAGTGGTCTACGAGCCGGCGCTAAGCGCCCTCTACGGCTATAAGTACTTCTTCTACACCGCAGGTCATAGAGGCGTGCCCGATGTGGCGGCCGACGCGGATCCCTTCACGGGCGTGCTTATAGTTATAAACGGGCAACTGTCGGGCCTCTGGGGAGGGACCAGCCTCGCCGCCCCTCTGACCGCTGGCATCACGGCCACAGTACAGAGCGGGGTCCGCATGAGGATAGGACTTCTGGCGCCTATGCTCTACATGTTGTATAGGAGCGAAAGCCCCTATGTACAAGGTCCGGTGGTACCCATAGAGTCGTTCTATACGGGAATGACGGGGGTCTTCTTCCCGACTTATGGAGGCCAAAACGGGCTGTATAACGTCTTGATGCAGATGTGGAATCCCGTCGACGGGTTAGGCCAGTTGAACGCCTACGGCCTCTACGAGGCGTTGAGCGGCTAGGAGACAGCCCAAAACCCTTTGTTTTTCTGGGTAAAATATTTATGTGTAGTAGTTATATATGGAGGTATTAATCCTCGTGACGCCTCTCGGCCCCCCTGAGGAGGTGTCCATGTATATAAGCAGGGCGTTGGGCAGTTGCGAGATTTATAGTTCTTCGGAATACATCATAGCGAGGACTAGAGTTGGCAACCCCTCGGAGCTCAAAAGGGTGTTGGACCGCATTAGGCGGTGCCGCGGAGTGCTCAAGGTCGAATATATGGTTGCCCGCCCTTCTCGTAGGCGGCCTTCAGCAGATATTTCCTGTTGAGGTAAACCACGCCGACGACTACGGGGGCCAGCGAGATCTTCGATAGGAGCAGTCCGGCCACAGTGGTCCAGAAGTCGGCTGGAGGCAATACGCCCCAGAAGGCTATGGGCATGAAGACGAGGGTATCTACCGCCATGGCCACGGGGTCGGAATAGAAGACGCGCTTCCATACGGCCCCGCCTATTCTTGCAACCATATAGGCGTCGAGCGTCTCGGCCGCGAGGTAGGCTATAGGCGAGGCGAAGGCGATTCTAGCCGATGTGAGGAACACAGGCGCGTAGGCCGAGTTGGGCGCCAGCGGCGAGGGGAGGTAGTAGACCACATAGTTCACGGCTGTTATGAGCCACTGCGAGAGGAACCCCGCCAGGACTACATTCTTGGCGTAGTGGAAGCCCTCCCTAAGGACGATTATGTCGAGCATGGCCACCGTCGCCACGTACGTCATCGTGCCCGCCGGCACCAAAAACCCGAGGTAGTTGGTGATCTTGGCCGTTGACAAGAGGGCTCTATACATAATTGCAGTCAAGCCGAAAGCCGCCAGGGCTTCCAGCAGGAGGGCTATTTGCTCCATCACGACCAGGACGGCGCGGCCGCGTTTAAAAATATTAGACGAATTCGACCTCGTCGTTTTCGACTAGGCCGAGCCTCTTCGCCCTCTGCAACAGCTCTAGGACGGCCTCCTCGCCCCTCCTGCCCATATCTTTGGTGTACTTGTTGACGTACATGTCGACGAATTTTGCAGTATCTTCAAGGGGAAGGCCCCTCGAGAACTTAGAGGCATATCTAAGCGCCTCGTCTCTATGGGCCTCCGCGTAGGCTATGGAGTCTGAAAGTGCGCGCTTCAACTCCTCGGCCGCCTCGACGCCCAGCTCCTTCCTGACCGCGTCGACCCCTAGGGGAGTGGGCAGGCCGGTCTGTTCGAACCACCACCGGCCCAAATCAAGCATTTTGTTCAGGCCGATGCGGCTGTAGGTTATCTGCCCTTCATGTATGATCACGCCCGCGTCGACGACTCCTGCCAGAACCGCGTCGAAGATCTTGTCGAAAGGCACCTCAACGGTCTTGACGTTAGGCATGGCCAGCCTCAAGAGGAGCGTGGCGGTTGTGTATCTGCCGGGCACCGCCACGAGCCTCACCTCGCCAGCGCTACGCGCCACTACGATCGGGCCGTATCCGTCGCCCATGGAGGCGCCTACTCTAAGCACGTAGTACCTCTTAGTGGAGCCCAGAGCGGCAGCGCTCAGAGCGGTTAGGTCCAGCCTCGCGCCGCTGACGGCCAGCCTGTTGAGGGTCTCTATGTCGGCCAGGAACTCCCTAAAGGAGAAGCGGGTCTTCACGGCCCCCGACGCCATGCCGTAGAACATATACGCATCGTCTGCGTCTGGGGAGTGGGCCAGTATTAGCTCCATGGCCTATTGGGCTAGGATATAAATTTAGGTTCGCGTAGGCCCAACAGCTCGGCCTCCTTCTCGAGGCCGCGGAGCGTTGCGTCGTTCACTAGGTACTTGACTCTGGCGAAGTAATTCGAGATTATCGACTCGCCGACACCCAACCTCTTCGCGGTCCTCTTCACGAGGGGGGCCGGGTCCTCGTAGAAGGCCGCGAGGGAGTTCTCCAGCTCGCCGGCCACATCTTCGGCTAGAACTTTAGGCAGTCCCGTCCGCGTCGCCAACACCGCGTAGATCAGAGGAGTCCCTATCCTTTCCTGCCACAACTCGCCTATATCTGCAATGTAGTCTAAGCCGCGGTCGGCCATCTTAAGCGCGTCGTCGCCTATGACCAAAACGCCCTCGTACTCGTCGAGCGCCCTCCAGGGGTCCTCGACCTTCTCGAACTTAACGCCGAGCAGTACTGCCGCTGCTCTGGCGTTTACGGTGGTGTCGCCGACAGCCGCATAACGGCCGGCCCCCCTGCCCCTAAAAATCCTCGCCGATATGACAGGCCCCGTGCTGTACACGGCGAGTCTGGGCACTATCGGTAGCCCCAACTCGGCCGCCATAGTGACGGGCACGAAGCCGACGTCGGCCTTGCCTTCAGCTAGAAGCCTAGCCGCCTCCAAGTTGCTCGCAGACACCACGGAGAGCCTGGCCTTGTAGAACAAGGGGTCGTTGTGGGCGTATTTAAGCCGCACGACGATCATAGGCCCTGCGGCGGCCCTCCGTCCCCCTCGACCTAACAAATCTCCTTAAATAAAGCGCCATCACATATACCTAAGTATCTTATGGAAGGTATCCCTCAAGGCCGGCCTCTTCTCGGCCTCCCTAGCGATCGCCGCGAGCTCTTCGGGCGAGGCGAAATGGCTCGCCCCGGCGGATCTAAGCACGGCCTCGTTGTACATAGTGCCCACTAGGTCGTTGGCGCCGGCCAGCAGGAGCGTAGAGGCCAAGTTCTTGCCGACGGAGAGCCAGTAGGCGGCCACCTTCAACTTGTCGAGTAGGATCAGCCTCGCCACAGCCACCACCTTCACGTCGTAGGTAGACGGGGCGGGCCCCCTCACCGCGCCCCTCCTGTAGAGCTCGGTGTTTAGGGGGTTGTACTTGACGGGTATGAAGAGGAGGAGGCCCCCCGTCTTCTCCTGTAGCTCCTTTACGCGAAAGATGTGGTCGACTACATGTCGGGGCTCCTCCACGTGGCCGTAGAGCATAGTCGCGTTGCTGGGGATGCCCAACTTGTGGGCCAGCTCCGCTATTTCTATCCACTCCTCGCCCGATATCTTATGGGGGGCCACGACCCTCCTCACGTCCTCCGCGAAGATCTCCGCGCCTCCGCCCGAAATGGCGTCGAGCCCCGCCTCCTTCCACCGCGACAGCACCTCCCCCCTGCTCATACGCCAAAGCCTCGCGTAGTAGTCCACCTCGGCCATCGTGGGGCCTTTAATCGCCACGCGGGGCGCCGCCCTCTTCACGGCCCTAAAGACCTCGTCGAAATATTCGGGGGCGAGGGCGGGGTTGAAGCCGCCGTTTATATGGAGCTCCGTCACGCCGTACCTCTCGGCGAACTCCCTCACAACGGCGGCCACCTCTTCGGCGCTCCTCGTGTAGGCCTCCCGATCGCCGGGCAGGCGGTAGAAGGCGCAAATGGGGCATTTAGCCACACAGACGTTGGAGTAGTTGACCACTACGTTGTTGACGAAAGTCACGACGTCGCCGAACAGTTTTCTAGTCAAGAGGTGGGCGGCCTCGGCGAGAGTGAAGACGTCGACCTCCCTCATCAAGAACTCGGCATCGCTCCGCGACAGCCCCCTCTGGGCCATTTCAACGACGTCATCCACTTTGAGCACAGACGGAAGGCGTATCGTATATTTAAGATGTATCCCCGTCACGAGGCGGCCGTACGTGCTCTCCGGCGGATTAGAAGTAGGGAGGCGAACAAGACGCGGCCGGCAGCCCCCTCGCGTTGATCGGCCCCGATCGCGGCGGACCGCCAGTCAGTGCGGCCGATCGCAAAGCGCTCGGCGCGGCAAAACGTATTTGTTCTCTCTTCGGTTTTTGTCCACGGCCCATTGAGCGGAGTTCAAGAACGAACCGTCGAACCGCCTTCTTTACTCATATATAAACTCAGAAAGGTAAAGGACGCCGTGCGAAACGTATATGGCCTCTCTCGGCGTACTCAACTCCGTCAAGAGCTGGGCTCATGCCGACTCGGCCTCTACGGCGTCGGCGCTAATTCGATGAAGAGTTGAAAGTAAATTTTGTGGTTCGGTCGAACTAAAACGGCGTGTAGTAGCTCAAGGCTGAGTTGCGACTACATGCAACGGGCGCCGCGTCCGCTCGGTTACAAGACGTCGAGATTACGCAGAGACGGTCGTACGCCGTGGCTTCAAACCCCAAGAACTATTAGGCCACGGCTCAAGCCGCTTGCCCGCCGACCTGCCCGGGCAGGCAAGACTCGGCGCGGGGCGCCCCGAGGAGCCGCCGGCGGCTCGGGACCCCCAGCCGCCCGGGCAGAAGCGGAGGGGAGCACGTCGGCGGATCGGCCTCCCAAGAAGGCCCACAAAGGGGCTCCAGCTATCTCGCCACCAACGAGCTCAGTCCTCTATTGCGTAGAGCCGATATCAGCTTGTTGTCTGTAGTCAACAGTTTAGCCCCAGCCCGCCTCGCCGCCGCAACGTAGGCGCCGTCGTAGACCGTTATGCCCAAGTCGAGGGCCAAGCCGTAGGCGTCTAGGATCAAGTCCTCAGCCCGGTGCATCACAAAAGTTGAAAGTAGGCGGTACGCCTCCTCTACGACTCTACGCCCAACCCCGGCCTCCAACTCGCCCAGCACAACCCTCTTCCCCACCACGTTTGCGAACTCGTAGTATATGAGGTCCACCGAGTGGCACTCCCCGCAGCCGCCCAACGCCTCCGCCACGTAGTCGCTCTGCGGCTCCGGGAAGTAGAGCGCGCCTAAAGCAGAGGCGTCAACCACCAGCCTCATTTCTGTCCTCGCGGACCAGCTCGGCGGTCTGCCTAAAAGACCCCCTGGCCGCCAGTTCTTTTCGGATCTCCTCAGCCCTCCTCAACAACAACCTAGTCTTCTCCCGCCTCACCAGCTCCTCCAGAAACTCTCTGACGAGCTCCGCGTAGTCTATGCCCAGCTCCTCCAACTCCCTCTTGAGCCCCCTCCTCACCCTTATAGAAATGACCTCGCTGCCCACAGTAAACAGAATGTGTATACATAAAAGTTTATCCAGCTAGAGGCGAGGACGGCGCCCGAGCCCCTCAAGCCCTCTTTTTCGAACCGCCGCGGCAATTTTTATATGTACAACACCGCTTTGACTGGTGCTGAAGCCCTCCGAGATCTTAGAGCTGTTGCGGGCGGACCTCTGGGAGCTGGGTAGGCGCGCCTATGAGGTCAGGCGCCGCCTATACGGCGACGTCACGACATATGTGTCGAACATGATCCTGAACTACACCAACGTCTGTGTGGTCGGATGTAGCTTCTGCGCTTTTTATAGGCCGCCCCGCCACCCCGAGGCGTATACCTACGACGTCGAGACTGCGGTGAGGAGGGTGCTGGAGGTGGACGCGAAGTACGGGATAAGACAGGTGTTGGTGCAAGGCGGGGTGAACCCCGAGATAGGGCTGGAGTACTTCGAGGAGCTGTTCAAGAGGATCAAGGCCAAGGCCCCCCACATCGCCATCCACGCCCTCTCGCCCCTAGAGGTGGAGTACCTGGCCAGGAGGGAGAGGATGTCGTATAGGGAGGTGTTGGAGAGGCTGAAAGAGGCCGGCATGGAGTCCATGCCGGGGGGAGGCGGCGAGATTTTAGTGGACGAGGTGAGGAAGGCCATAGCGCCCAAGAAGATAGACTCGGAAACCTGGCTCCGCATAATGGAGGAGGCCCATAGGCTGGGCATACCGTCGTCCGCCACGATGATGTACGGCCACGTGGAGTCGCCGGGCGACATCGCCATGCATATGTACAAAATAGCAGAGCTTCAACGCAAGACCGGCGGCTTCATGGCCTTCATAGCGTGGAACTTCGAGCCCGGCACGAGCGAGTTGGGGAGGAAGATACCCCACCCCAAGACGTCCGCGACGCTCTTGAGGATGGTGGCGGCGGCGAGGATAGTCTTCGACGGGCTCATACCGCACATACAGACCGGTTGGCTCACCACAGGGCCGGAGACCGCCCAGCTGGCTATGTACTTCGGCGCCGACGACTTCGGCGGGAC
>JBEULO010000138.1:11123-13107 GCA_041287225.1 Thermoproteus sp. | reverse complement strand
TCTAGGCCCCCAACGCCCTCCTGACGGCCTCCTTGTGGAGGGGCGTCTGCCATGCATGGTGTCCCGCCCACTTCTAGCTCCGGATCCCGTTGGGGCGGCGGCGCGTCGGCTCAGAACCGCCGGTCTCTATGCTCAGCCGATGGGTTTAGCTCGATCAGCTTGTCCAACAGGGGTCTGGCCCTTCGTATATCCTCCATCAACGTGTGGGGTCCTTAAGCGACCTCTTTGGCTAATTCTCTATACTTTTGGGAACCAGTCCTCAGGCTTGCTTAATGCCGCATAGGGCCGCTTCACGCGGCGGGCCCTCCCAGCGAGGGCTCGTAGGGGGAGGGGACGGCCGATATGCTGGGGGGCAGGCCCGTCGAGGTGTCCTTCAGCCTGGCGGGAGTTACGATTTGGGGCGAGCGCAGTAGGTCGGCAGAACTTGAAGTAGAGCTATTAGGGCCGTACGCCGTCGGCGGGCGCCTCTTCGGAAGCGGCGAGGTACGTCGATGCGGCGGGGGCGGGCCTATACGTGCCGTATTCACTATCTTCGGCCTGTCCCCTCGGTGGCAGTAGGCGGGGGCGCTACGCCTTAGGCGTTCGGCGGCTACATATTTAAGGGGAGGCGCATATCGTCTTGTGAGTTGGGAGAGGTGGCGCGACTGGCTCGACGACGCTGAGGACGATTTTGCGTCGGCCGAGGAGCTCTATAGGGCTGGCCGCTACGCCAAGGCCTGTTTCCTCGCCCAACAGGCCGCCGAAAAGGCCCTAGAGGCGCTCCTCATAAAGCGGCAGGGCAGGTACGAGAGGACCTACAGCGTCTACTCCTTGGCCGAAGCCGCGGGGGCTCCGCGGGAGGTCGTCGAGGCGGGAGTCCTCTTGGGCCGCTACTATGTCCCTTCCCGCTACCCCAACGCGTGGCCGTCGGGATCGCCCAGCAAGAGGCTCGCCAAGGAGGACGCGGAGAGGCCATCGGCGCGGCGAGGGCGGTCTTGGAGTATGTCAGAGGGGCTCTCTAGGCTCAAGGCCCTGAATCCCTTCCTCGACGTGGCCGATTTGGAGAAGGTGGTATCTATGCATAGAGGCGCGGCGTCTGTGGTCGTGTACGGCTCGGCCGCCAGGGGGAGGTTCGTGAGGGGCCTCAGCGATATCGACGTCCTTGTGGTCACGGAGAGCCCGCCGGGTCGTGGGCTCACGCTTAGGGGGTCCTCTGGCGACATAGACATAGTGTACATGACGCCTGAGGAGTTCTGCCAGGCCCTGGCCGGGGGGAATCTGATCGCCAGGGAGGCCGCCGAGGAGGGACAGGTCATAGCCGGGAGGAGCCCGGCCTCTCTATGCGGACGGGAGGCGTAGGCGGGAGCTGGTAGAGGCCGCGCGGCCCGCGCTCGGGGGCGCCTCCCGCCGCCTCCTCCGCCGAGACGCCGTATATGCCACTGCCCTCCGGGCTGCGCTCGCCGTCCGCCCGCCTCGGCCGGCCCGATTGGCGCTAGCCGACCGGCCTCTGGGGCGGCCCGGTCGGGCGCGGGCGGCCGTGCGGGTCAAGACGACGAAAAGTGCGTTGTCTGCGAGATTTGCGGCGCGGCTTGCGGGCGGCCGCCCGTTCAGGCCGGCGACACAGCTTATAAACTCCGGCCTCTATGGGGCTGATGTATTCACTATTGGTCTTCCTGGTCGCCGTGGCGTTAGTGGTCGGCGGCACTTTGACCAAGAGGCTGGACGTAGGGGCGTCTCTGCCCCTCGCGGCGGCGCTCTACGGCGTCTTGGCCTTGGGCCCTTCTGTGGGGCGGGCGACCCTCGCGGCTTTTAACTACTCCATGTTTGAAGTCCTCTCTTCTCTGGTCTTGGCTATGGCTTTGGGCTATCTGATGAGGTCGAGGCGGGAGGCCATAGCGAGCGGCCTCACGTCTGTGGGGCCCAGATTTGCGGCTTTCGCCATACCTGCCGCCATAGGGCTGTTGCCCATGCCCGGCGGGGCCTACATATCGGCCGTCGTGGCGGA
>JBEULO010000138.1:3732-11110 GCA_041287225.1 Thermoproteus sp. | reverse complement strand
CACGAGAAGACCTTCCTCAACTACTGGATGCGCCACATATGGATACCCATATGGCCTTTATTCCAAGGCGTATTGATCACCTCGGCCGTCTTGTCGGTGCCAGTGTCCAGCGTGGTCTCTTGGTCTTGGCCCGCCAGCGTGGCGGCGATAGCGGCCGGCGTGGCTGTAGGGCTGCCTAGAGTCAAGAGGACGGGGGCCGGGGGGAGGGCGAGGGACCTGGCCGAGTTGTGGCCTCTGGCTCTAGTGGCGGCTCTTTCCTTCCTCGTGCCGATATATGTCGCCGTCGCCGTTGCCCTCGTCCTATTTATATTCGTTTATAGGGTCGGGGCCTCCGGCGTCGCCGCGGCTTTCCGCTACGCCTTGACGCCCCGCATATTGGCCATAATAATCTCCTCCCTCGTATTTTCCCAATACATAGAGGCGAGCGGGCTGAGCCAGCTCTTGGCGTCCCGCCTCGGCGGCATCGCCCCGGTCGCCGTCTTCTCGATACCTTTCCTCATAGGCGTGGCCACGGGGGTGGAGTTCACCTTCGCCGGGCTGGCCTTCCCGCCTCTAAGCGGGTTGCTCCACGGCTATATGTTGTCTCTGGCCTTCCTCGGCGGGTTCCTCGGGGTCATGTTGAGCCCGGCCCACAGTTGCTTCGTGTTGACGCTCGACTACTATAAGGCCGAGGCGAGGGGCGTCTACGGGCTGTTGGCCAGGGCGGCTCTGGCCTCCATCGCCGTGGCGGCTCCGCTGTACCTACTGCTGGAGGCCCTTTAGGGAAAAGAATTTATACTGTGGCCGGGAGGGGGGCGGTGGAGAAGTACGTAGCCGACCTATCGACGCTCTTGGACGGATCCCTTAAGGAGGCCGTCATCTCCGGCGGCATAAGGGGGACGGTCTTCCTCCTCGAAGAGGTGGTGGACTACCTGGAGGGCCTCGCGCGGCGGGGCGACGGCGTGGGCATCATAGGCGTCGAGGAGTTGAAAGACCTCAAGAGCTCCATAGAGAAGTTGGGGCTCTCCGAGCTGGTCAAGGTGGAGTTCGCGCAGGGGGCGAAAAGGCCTGTGGGGCCCGAGGAGCTTCCCGCCCTCGTCAGGAGGTTCGCCAGGGAGAACGGCGCCGTTGTGATAACCAGCGACCCCTTCTTGAAGGACTCCGCGTCCGTGATGGGCATCGAGGTGCTCTATTTGGGGAGGGAGAAGGGGCCCCTCCAGATAGAGAAGTTCTTCGAGAGGGACGTGATGTCCATCCACCTGAAGGAGGGGGCCCCGCCTCAAGCCAAGGCCGGGAGGCCTGGGAGCTGGCGTCTAGTCAAGCTGTCGGACTCGCCGATGACTAGGGCGCAGTTGGAGGTCATAGTGCGGGAGCTCATCTCGGAGGCCGCCAAGGGCGACGGGCAGACCAGGATAGAGATCAGGAGGCCCCACTCCCTCATCATACAGCATAAAGACCTCCGCATCGTCGTCGTCTTTCCGCCTGTCTCCGACGGGCTGGAGATAACCGCCGTGAAGCCTCTAGTGAGGAGGAGGCTTGAAGACTACGGGCTGGACCCCAGAGTGGTAGAGCGCCTCGAGAGGAGCGCCGAGGGCATCCTCATATCGGGGCCGCCAGGCGCCGGCAAGACCACCTTCGCCCAGGCCCTCGCGGAGTTCTACCTCTCTAAGGGCAAGATAGTGAAGACCGTAGAGTCGCCGAGGGATATGGTCTTGAGCAGGTCCATAACTCAGCTCTCTAAGAACTACGCCGCCTCCGAAGAGATACACGACCTCCTCCTCCTCTCGCGCCCCGACTACACCATCTTCGACGAGATGAGAGATACGGCGGACTTCCAGCTCTACGTGGACCTCCGCCTGGCCGGAGTGGGGATGGTGGGAGTAGTGCACGCCACTTCGCCCATAGACGCAGTCCAGAGGTTCGTCCGTAGGGTAGAGCTGGGCATGATACCCTCCATAATCGACACTGTGATCTACATGAAGGACGGCGAGGTCAAAAAGGTCTACTCCCTCTCCATGGTGGTGAAAGTGCCCGCGGGCATGCGGGAGGAGGACCTATCGCGCCCCGTGGTGGTGGTCAAGGACTTCTTGACGGGGGAGCCGGAGTACGAGATCTACGTCTTCGGCGAGGAGACCTTCGTGGTCCCGTTGAGGCGGGGCGAGGCGAGGGCGCCGAGCAGGAAGTTGGTCTCCGCCGTCGTCTCGGCCTTGAAGCGCTACGTGCCTCCGCAGGAGATCAGAGTCGAGGAGGCCGACGGGGTCGTGGTGGTGAGGGTGCCCGAGGAGTATCTCGCCGTAGTCGCCGCGCGGGGCGCCAACAAGTTGGAGCGCCTGAAGAGGAGGTTTTCGGTGGACTTCAAGATAGAGCCGCTGTAAGGCTTTTAAGCCCCTCGAGTCCGACTGGACGCGGCCGAGAGCTCCGCGCGGAGGCCGATGAGGCGCGCAGTCGGTCCCCCTTGACATACAGACCGCCGTTAATTGAATCGAAACCAATATATATCTCCCCACAACCCACCTCGTGGCTGTAGACCAGTACTATCCCTACTACGAGGACCTCAGCCCCACCGGGGTGTGGTACGTCGACCAGCTCCTCGGCGGGGGTTTTAAGAAGGGCGAAATATACCTCGTAGCGGGCGAGGCGGGGCAGGGGAAGACCATCTTCAGCCTCCAGTTCCTCAAGACGGGCGCGGAGCTCTACGACGAGCCAGGCCTCTACATCACCGTCGACGAGCCTTCTGAAGACGTCAAGAGGGGGGTCAAGGCCTCGTTGGGGTGGGACCTAGACGTCTTGGAGGAACAACAGAAGCTCGTCTTCGTGGACCTCAGGACCCACTTCAAGGCCTACTCCCAGAGCGAGAAGGTGGCAGCCGACCCGCGGGAGATAGCCAAGGTCATTATCGACAACGTAAGGAAGTACGGCATAAAGAGGCTCGTGGTGGACCCCATAGCGCCGCTCTTGATCACATCGCACACCGACGTCTTGTGGGTTAGGGAGTACATGAGGGAGTTGGTGTTCCAGTTGAGGAGGCTGAAAGACGTGACTACAGTCATGACGTCCGAGATACCCACCGGCGAGAACAAAATCAGCAGGTTCGGCGTAGAGGAGTACCTGGCCAGCGGAGTCATAAAGCTGGAGCTACAAGAGTACAGGGGCTTCGTCTTCAGGGTCATGTTCATAAGGAAGATGAGGTGGACCCCCGTGAGGCCCCAGAAGCTGGTCTTCGAGATATACCCGCAGTACGGCATCTACGTGATAGATAGGCTGGAGAACTTCATGAAGTCCATAGATAGGTTCTACGCGGACGCCTCACAACAGGCGGGCCCCCAGGAGTATCAAGCCTACGCCCTAGCCAGATAGCCTCTCCGCGTGGGCGATCACCAGCGGGAATCTACGCCTTATCTCCACCTTAAAGCGCCCGCCCAACACCTCCTCGAGGCATCTAGCCGTACAGCTGTGGTCGCCCGCCACGGGCGCCCTCTCCCTATCGGCCTCCACCACTACGAACTTGGCGCCGGGCCTCAACGCGGCGGCCACAGACGCGGCGGACCTCTCGTGGGGGCCCCAGTGGTGTAGCGTAAATAACGCCACGGCCCCGTCGAAGGCTCCGTCTCTGACCGGGAGGGCCCAGCTGGCCCCTGCGACCAAGTCCGCCGAGGTCCTCCTCCTAGCTCTACGCAACATGGCCGGCGACACGTCGACTCCCACCACCCTATAGCCCCTCTTCTCCAGAGAGGCCGCCAGCTTCCCCAAGCCCGGCCCCACCTCCAATATCCTGGCCCCCCTAGGCGTAGCCCTCTCGACCTCTCTGGCGGTTATGGAGTAGGCCCAGTCGAATACCTTCAATCTGACCAGCCACTCGTAGACGGCGGCCCCCCGCTCGTCGAAATGCTCGAAGTACTCCATGGCTTCGTGTCACATGTCTTTGGGGGTCGGTAGTATCTTGAAGTCGTCGAACTCGCCCCTATATTCCTCGTACTGTACTTCTACCTTCTCGACGCGGGCCCCCGGAGGCCCGTAGTGGGCCCACTCGACGACTTTCCTCACGGCGTCTTCCTCCCCCTCCAGCACCGCCTCGACCGTCTTCCCGTCGGGGAGGTTTCTGACCCAGCCCCTCACGCCGTAGTGAGTAGCCACGTCCTTCATGGACTGTCTGAAGAAGACCCCCTGTACCTTCCCCCGAATGTATAGATGGGCTCTGGTCTTGGCCATACGACAATACGCCCTCCGGTTTTAATCCTTTAAAGGGGGCTTGAGTGGAGGCCATATGAGGGGCTACTACATGTACCCCGACATATACGGCGACGATGTGGTCTTCGTCTCTGAGGACGACCTCTGGAAGTTCTCGGGCGGCAGGTCGTTTAGGTTGACGTCAGACTTCGGGGTTGTGATCAGGCCTAAATATTCCCCCGACGGGCGCCATATAGCCTTTACGAGACTCCAACAGACAGACCAGGGCGTATTGGCCGAGGCCTACGTGGTGCCCGCAGATGGGGGACAGCCCAGGAGGCTGACCTATTTCGGGTCCCCCTATACGCGCGTCGCGGGGTGGACTCCAGACGGGAGGGTTTTGGTCTTTTCCGACTTCAAGATGCCCTTCGCCCAGTGGAGGGAGCTCTACGCGGTTTCCCTCGACGGGAGGTACGAAAGGCTGAATTTGGGCCCCGCCACGGCTCTGCTCTACGGCGACGGCTTCATAGTGCTCGGCAGGAACAACTACGACCTGCCCTACTGGAAGCGATATAGGGGCGGCTCTAGGGGGGTCCTCTGGATTAGTAGGGACGGCGGGAGGACCTTCGAGAAGCTGGCAGACCTCCCGGGCAATATAACTTCGCCCATGGTGGTAGGCGGGAGGATCTACTTCGTGTCGGACCACGAGGGGGTGGGCAATATATATTCGGTGGACCTCTCGGGGAGGGATTTGAGGCGCCATACCGACTTCAAGGACTTCTACGTGAGGAACGCCAGTAGCGACGGGAGGAGGATAGTGTTCCAGGCGGGCGGCGATATATACCTCCTAGACCCGTCGACGGGCCGCCTGGAGCGCTTAGAGGTAGACGCGCCTCTCTCCGGGAAGCAGAAGACGCCCAAGTTCGTAGATCCGTTTAAATACCTCGAGTCCTTCTCTCTGCCTTCTGGAGAGGCGGTCGTCCTCGTCTCGAGGGGACAGGCGTTCTACATGCCGACGTGGGAGGGGGCGGTGGTCCAGCTGGGCGAAAGGGGAGGCGGGGTCAGGTACAAACACGCCTCTCCAGACGGCGACAAGATCGCCGTGGCGACATACGACGGCGCTGTTGAGGTCTACAGCCGCGACGGGGCCCTATTGAGGAGGTTGGAGCTCGGGGTCGGCGTGGTCGAGGCCATCGCGCTTAAATACCCCAAACTGGCCGTCTCGAACCACAAAGGCGAGCTTTGGATCGTCGATTTGGAGTCCGGCTCCAAGTCGTTGGCGGACAGGAGCGAATACGGAATAATGACGGAGCTGGCCTGGCACCCCTCGGGCTTCTGGCTCGCCTATTCCAAACCCGCCGGCGTGTACGTCCAGAACATAAGGCTCTACGACGTGAGGACCGGAAGGGCCTACGACGCGACTCCGGCTACGAATTTCGACTACAGCCCCTCTTTCGACCCGGAGGGGAGGTACCTCTATTTCCTCTCCAGGAGGGTCTTCAACCCGGCCGTGGACCCGGTCCAGTTCTACTACGTCTTCGCCAAGTACTCCAAGCCCTACCTCGTACCGTTGAGGCGCGACGAGCTGTCGCCCTTCGTGGAGTATAGGAGGCGGGAGGGCGCCGTTTCGGACATAGACGTAGAGGGGATAGAGCGGAGGGCCGAGCCCTTCCCGGTCGACGAAGGCGTATATGCGGCCGTGGTCGGCCTGAAGGGCGGGAAGGTCGCCTGGCTGAAATACGAGGTCGAGGGCGCCTTGAAGTACTACCTCTGGTCGGCGCAAGAGAGGAGGGGGGCCGTTGAGATATACGACCTCGAGGCCAAGTCCAGAGACCAGCTGGCGTCTGGCGTGTCGGCGATACGGGCTTCGCCCGACGGGAGGTATCTGCTCCTCAAAGAGGAGGGGAGGCTGAGGCTCGTCGACGTGGAGAGGAAGCCGGACGTCCAGTCTAAAGAGCCGGGTAGGAAGAGCGGAGTTCTCGACTTGAGCCGCATCAAGATCTATGTGGAGCCGCCGCGGGAGTGGCGCCAGATGTTCAGAGAGGCTTGGCTCTTGATGAGGGAGAACTTCTGGCGCGCCGATATGAACGGCGCGGATTGGGACGCCGTCTATAAGAAATACGAGCCGCTTCTGGATAGGATAAACACGCGGTACGAGCTCAGCGATTTGATAAACGAGATGCAGGGAGAGCTCGGCAACAGCCACGCCTACGAGATAGTCCCCGACTTCGAGGTGGACAAGCCCTATCCGGTCGGGGGCCTCGGCGCCGAGTTCTTCTGGGACGGCGGGTGTTGGCGCGTGGCTAAGATCTTCTGGGGCGACCCCGCCAACGAGGGCGAGAGGAGCCCTCTAGCCGCCCCCGGCGTAGACGTTAAGGAGGGGGACTGCGTGGTCTCCATAGGGGGCGTCAAGCTGGGCCCCGACACTCCGCCCGAGGCCGCGCTTCTAAATAGGGCCGGCGATATCGTCTGGGTGGAGGTCTCGCGCGGCGGGGAGGTGCGGCGGTTCCCCGTGAGGACGTTGAGGGAAGAGAGGCATTTGATATATAGGGAGTGGGTCGAGAGGAATCGCCGTTATGTGCACGAGAAGACCGGCGGCAGGGTCGGATACGTCCACATACCGGACATGGGGCCCTACGGCTACGCCGAGTTCTTCAAGTCCCTAATCGCCGAGGGCTATAAGGAGGCCCTCATAATCGACGTGAGGTTCAACAGGGGCGGCCACACCTCGGGCATGTTGATTCAACGCCTGGCGGCCAGAACCTTCGGCGCTTTTACGACTAGGCACTTCAAGCCGACGCCCTACCCCGAGCTCGTGGCGCCGAAGGCCCTCGTCCTCATAACTAACGAATACGCGGGGTCTGACGGCGATATATTCACCTACGACTTCAAGGCCTTGGGGCTCGGGCCGGTCGTGGGGACGAGGACTTGGGGAGGCACTGTGGGCATAGACGCCAGATATAAACTAGTCGACGGCACTATAGTAACCCAGCCCAAATACGCCTTTTGGGCGGAGGGCGTGGGGACCGGCATCGAGGGATACGGCGTGGAGCCCGACGTGCCCGTGGAGATAGCTCCCCATCACTATAAGGCCGGCGTGGACCCCCAGCTGGACAGAGCGATAGAGGAGGCCTTGAGGAGGCTCGGCGGCTCTTTGTCCCTAGACTCAATAAGGGCGTAATTTTAATATTGGGGCCTCAGTTATACTCATGGTAGTCGTCACTTTAGAGGA
>JBEULO010000138.1:1234-3632 GCA_041287225.1 Thermoproteus sp. | reverse complement strand
AGAGGACGTGTTGATACCTGGAGGGAGGGTCAAAATAGTGGAGGTCACGGGCTTTGTGACCACGGCGCTGGTGGAGTGGGACGGGATAGAGGCTAGAGTCGAAGTCATAGGCAGGCCGCCGGCCGAGGGCTCTGAGGCGCAAGTCTACGTGAGGCCGCAGAAGATAAAAGTGTTCGGCGAGGACGAAAAGGCCGTTATGTGAGGCGCGAGGTACTGGCCTCGGCGCCCGGCCGCCTGGACTTTTTAAATACCCACCAGGACTACAAGGGGCTGCCGGTAGTGGCCGTGGCGGTGAACTTGCGGACGCGGGTTTGGGCCGGACGGGCCGAGGGGGTCTGTAGGGCCAGGTCTCTAGACACTGGCGAATACGGCGAGTTCAAGCCGGGCGAGCCTCCGGCCGGGAGGGCCTTTCTGGACTACATAAAGGCCGCGGTGGTCGCCTTGGGGCGGTCGGGCGTCGAGGTGAGGGGCTGCGAGTTGGAGGTCAAGAGCGAGGTGCCCATAGCGTCCGGCATGGCGTCGAGCGCGGCCCTCCTCGTGGCGTCTGTGGGGGCGCTCTCTGCCTTGTGGGGCGGGCCCATAGGCCCCGCCTCCGTCGCCGAGACGGCGTATATCGCGGAGAGGGATGTCATGGGCGTGCCCTGCGGGAGGCTCGACCAATACGGCTCGGCCTTCGGCTGGATTTCCTACATCCACACGAGGCCTCCCTACAACGTCGAGAGGCTTGAATTCGACGAGGGGGTCTTCGTGGCCCTCGACAGCGGCGTTAAGCACTCCACGGCCGACATACATCCCCAGAGGCAGAGGGAGCTGGACGAAGGGCTGAGGGCTCTGTTGAGGATAGCGCCGGAGGGGCTGAGGGAAAAACTGGCAGAGAGGCATTGGGAGGTGAGGTGGGAGGAGTTGGACGAAGAGGAGCTGGCGCCCTATTTGAAGGAGATACCGGAGGTCCCGGCCCGGCGTATCCTCTTCACTATACGTATGCACAAATCCACGCTGGTCGCCTTGAAGGTGCTTAGAGGCGAGGAGGTCGCCGCGCCCTACTTGCCGGAGCCGGGGGGCGAGGACTGGCGGGCGAGGGCGCTGGGCGCCGTCATGACCTATCAACACGGCCTCTTGAGGGATCTATACGACGTGAGCACCCCGGAGCTGGACGGACTCGTGGAGGGCGCCTTGTCGAGGGGCGCATATGGCGCCAAGCTCTCCGGCGCGGGGCTGGGCGGGATAGTCATGGCGCTTGCGCCGGCCGGTGCCGCCGATAGGGTTGGGGGCGTGGGGGAGGTCAGGCGGTGGGTCTTGAAGGTGGACGAAGGGCTTAGGGTGGAGTTCCTATGAGCGAGATAAGGCTGGACCCGACGACCGGCGACTGGATAGCGGTGGCGCCCAGGAGGCTCTCGCGGCCCTGGCAGCCCGAGTCCTTCTGCCCCTTCGACCCCGGGGCGCCCGAGACCGGCTACGGGTGGGACGTCTTGGTGCTCCCCAATAGGTACCCCGTAGTGCATCAAGACGCGCCTCCGGCCTCAAGCGACGACTTCTATACCTCTGTGTCGGCGTACGGAAGGGCGTTAGTGGTCGTCGAGACGCCGCAACACGACTTGGACGACCTCAGCGACTTGCCGCAGGAACATATAGAGAAGGTGTTGAGGGCCGTCTTGAAGGAGATGGAGAGGGCCATGGGGGACCCGGCCGTCGCGTACTTCCTCTACTTCAGGAACAAGGGGAGGGAGATAGGGGTGTCTCTCACGCACCCCCACGCCCAGATATACGAGCTGCCGGTCGTGCCGGAGCGCATAGCCAGAGAGCTCGAGAGGGCCGGGGCCTACTGGCGCGCCAAGAGGCGTTGTCTATATTGCGACATAGCGGCCCGGGAGGCGAAGTCGGGCAGGACGTTGTTGAGGGGGTCGGGCTGGATCGCCTTTGTGCCCTACTACGCGAGGTGGCCCCACGAGGTCCACATATACCCCCTACGCCACGTCCAACTCCTCACCCAGATAGGCGACGACGAGCTCGTAGAGCTGGCGGCCGTGTTGAAACAGACGCTCTGCGCCATAAAGAACGTAGTGGGGAGGCCCATGCCCTACATGATGGTGTTGCACCAAGCGCCTTTGAGGGGCGACCACGCCTATTTCCACCTCCATTTCGAGATCTACGGCATGTATAGGCCCGACGGCAAATTGAAATACGCAGCGAGCGCCGAGACTGGCGCCGGGTTCTACACGCTCGACACCACGCCGGAGGAGACTGCTGAGAGGCTTAGGCGCGCCCTCGCCTCCTGTCCTCGAGGTACTTCTTGATCAGCCTCTCCACCTCGTCGAGGCCGTCCCCCATCTCCACCGCCTTTCCTCCATCTATTATGGCGGCCGTCGGCACTCCCGACGCCGCCACGCCTAACGACAAG
>JBEULO010000138.1:0-1134 GCA_041287225.1 Thermoproteus sp. | reverse complement strand
TTATAGACGCCGTCACCTCAAAGAGGCGGAGGACGTACTCGACCCTCTTTACGGGGTCGTCTATACAGAAGGCCGAGAGGTTGGCCGTATAGGTCCCCTCGGCGGTCCTCAAGGAGTAGTCCTTCCATATGGCGTAGTGCACCGGCAGGTAAACCAGCTCGAAGTAGGCCCCTGAGGACAACAGGTCGCGCCATGTGTTCAGCGCTACTCTGGCGCAGAAGGGACAGTTGACGTCGTAGAGCTCCAACAGGTAGGGGCTCGACCTCTCGCCGACTCTGGTCACGAGCGCCTCCACGCACCCCTGTGGGGAGACCTATTTTTAGTTTTCTCCGCGAGACATATAAAAAGGGACCCCTCCCCCCTCGTGTTCGAGACTTTAGGCCTGGTCTGGAGCGCGCTTTGGGAGAGGAGGGGGAGGACCATCGGCGCCATAATAGGCGTGGCCATAGCCTTCACGGCCTTGACCTTCGCCCTGTCGGTAGGCGACTATTTCAAATCTTCCGCCCTCTCCTTCTTCAGCCAGTTGGGAATAAACGACTTGTTCCTCGTGGGGAGCTTCACAGACGCCGACCTGGCGACTGTCCGCGCCTATGTAGCGCCGTATGCGACCGCAGTGGTGCCCATATCTGCCGCCCAAGCCTCCGTGAGGCTCCCCGACGGGCGGCTTATGGCCGTGACGCTCTACGGAGTGCCGCGAGGCGATGTCGACGTGTTGCTCCCCTCCGCCGCCATATACGACGGCTCGAACCAGCTCGGCGGGGGGCTCGCGGTTGTGGGGTACTACGTCGCCTTCGACCAAAACACCGGCGCGGAGCTGTTAGGGGTGGGCTACCCCCTTACGTTGAACTACGGGGGACGTTCCTATAACCTCGTAGTCTCCGGCATAATGGCGCCCGAGCACCCCGGCGTGGTCAACAGCTTGACATCTGTAATTATAGATGAAAGCCAGTTCAGATCCATAACAAGCCTCGCCGGCTATCAGATAGTCGTCGTGGCGCTTAAAGACACGGCGTATATCGACCAAGTCCAGTCGCTCTTAAAGGCGGCGTTCCCCAACGCTGAGGTGATAAGCCTCACCTCGTTGGTGCAGACTGTGAACCAGTTCTTCACGGGCCTTGAGTTGTTTTTGGGTCT
>JBEULO010000137.1:0-13141 GCA_041287225.1 Thermoproteus sp. | reverse complement strand
CTTAATGTCGTAGAACTTCAACTTCTGCGGCATATCCGTAGATTTCCACCAATTTAAACTCCTAATGGTTAAGAAAAAGTTATTTAGCTGTTGACGTCTAGGAGCCTAATGGGCGGACGACAGAGGACCAGCCTATTTATGACCTCCGAGGAGGAGGCCAAGAAGCTCGGAATAGAGGCGACAGGCGAGGAGAGCGGGAAGAGCAAAAAGAAGGAAAAGAAGAAGCAAGAATAATTTTTTAACTTTTTATTCTTTTTAGAAATATTGATATTAATATAAAGTCAATTATTATAAATATATGCATAATAGTACAATATAGACATAAAGCTCGGAGCACGACGAATTCTATATACAACAAGTAGGGCAGTATGGCCAGCCCCAATAGGCGCCAATAAAATAGGGCCCTTAATACGTATCGCCTCTCGGAGTAGAAATAGGCGACGACCAGCGCTATGTTGAGGGAGAACCATATCGCGGCCAACCCGTCTAGGGGGATCGGGCCTACGTGGGCATACTGGCTGGAGAGGACCTTGACGCAGTCTATAGTGACGCCGGGAAGCACGGCTTGAGGCAGATAGCAACCTGGCGGCATGTGGCCCAAGATGTACCACATGTAGAGCACAAGCCCCGATGAGGCCAATCCCCCCGCAGAGAAGATCACCAACAACGCGAACCAAGCCCTACGTCCCATATCGGCGAGAATACGTGGATATATTTCTGTGTTGATCTATGCCAGTAGTGCCTCTATGTGCGCTAGATATGTCTCTACTTTGTCTCTAAGTCCGAATCTAGCTAGGTCTCGTTCTATTAGCTGTGGAATTTTGGACTTATCTATTGGCGTCGTCTCGCCGTTTTTGTATATAGTAAGCGGCGGGATGTCCCTATCCACAAGGCCGTAGATATGTGAAAGCGGGCCTATGTACTTACCGCCATATATCAACGACCCTATTGCGGTCTTGACGAACTCTCCTACCACCGGGCCCAGCTTGTTGTACGAAGCTGAGCTGTAGCTCGGCCTTATGGGGCCCAAAGTGTTCTTCAAGTTAGACACAGTGGTCCCCGCGCCGAGGTTCACAAAGGCGGAGATATAGCTGTCTCCGAGATAGCCGTGGTGTTCCTTGTAGCTGAAGGCGTCCATTATGGAGTTCTTGACCTCGTCCCTCGCCTTGACGCCGTAGTACAAAACGGCGCCAGGTCTGATGTAGGAAAAAGGCAGGACTTCCGACTGGGGGCCTATTACGGCGGGGCCCACAACATATGTGTACTCATAGGTCTTGCCCCATATCAAGACGTCCCCCTTCACGATTCCGCCGACCTCGCCTCTTATCAAATCGACGCCGAGCTCCTTCAACTTGGCCAGGGCCCACTTCATGACCTCTATATTGTTGGCCACTATGTCGGCGTAGGTCTCTATGGGCTTGCAGTCCCTTAGGGGCTCTCCGCCTGCCCCCAAATCGACTTTGTGGCCGCCGCAATCTAGTCTAGGCGACTTCAAGAGGTGGGGCGCTATGGAGACGTCCACTTTGGGGACGTCGTCGGGGATGGGGCCGAACTTCACGTCGACCCTACAGTACCTACTTAACGACAGGGGAAGTCCGAGGTCCCGGCCCTCTACATAAATAACCGCTCCGTCGTGATTTCCGCAAAGCGAGAGGGCAACCAGCTCGACCAACCTGAAGCCGCCCACTATCGCGAAGGCCCCTGGCGCCAACAGCCTAGGCCTAAAGCTCCCGACTAGGGCCAGCTCCATAAAGGACAGGACCTACTTATTAATTTCTTGGGCCCTGGGCTAGGCCTCCTCTAGGAGCCTCGCCTTTAGGTGTTCCTTCTCGGCCTCGATTAACATCTCGGTCAGTTTGTTTAGATCTGCGCCGTTAGTCTTCGCGAGGAGCGCCTCGAGGTCCTCTAGGGGCACTCTGCTGGCCAGCGCGTATAGGCCCTTCCAGCCGTATTTCTCCAAGAGGGCTCTGGTCCTGGCGGCCTCCTCGGCTCTGCGCTTCACTTCACGCTCTATGTTGTCTGTAGAGAAGTACCTAATTACGCCCAGAGGCCCTCCGCATTTTGGACATTTGACCTCGTAGACCTCGCCGACCTTCATCAATCCCGTCCAGCCGCAATCGGCGCAGACGAAGACCATAGAGGTGTTCAAAAGCCTCGCCTTTGTGCTCTCCAACACTAGCCGCCTAAGCCTTTCGGGCGGGATTACCTCCAGCCTGTGTGCGAGCTTGTCGTAGGCGACCTTGCCCAGATAGGTCTGGCCCCTCACGACCTTCAGGGCAACGCGCCCCTCCCTTAGACCTTGGAGGACCCGCCACAACGATTCTAGGTCTATGTCTTGCTCCAACGTCTCTCTTAACACCTCGTCGAAGACGGGAGTGCCGCTGAAGGCCTCTACGAGCTTTCCGATACTCACGCTATATATGTCCGCCTCTTTGTCTATAGCGCCGAACCTCTTGGCCACGTGTAGGAATCTCCTCTTGAAGGACCCCGATTTTATCAAAGCGGCCTTGACCAGCTCAGCCAGCTCTGTGGGCTGGAGCCCGGCCAGTTTGTATATGTTTTTGGCGACCAGCTCCGCGTCTAGAGGCCTCGAGGCTTGTATGATCACAGAATAGGGGTCTTGGTGGAAGCCCACGGGGACCTCCAGCTCTTTTATCAACAACTCGCCCAGTAGTTTAGATAGAGTCCTGTTCGCCAACGTGCCGAGGTGGGCGTGGACTACTACTATATTCTCGGCGAATTGTTCCACCACGATGGTCTTGTCGTCTGGCAGGAATTCCGCCGGCTGTTTGAACAGCTCCTCCACTACATATTCGGCGACCTCTCTAGACATGCCCATATCCATCAAGGCCTTTACGGCGTCATCCCTGTCGAGTCCTCTAAGTCTTCCCTTCAGTGCGCCGACGCCTTGAGCCACCTCGAACGGCACCGGTATCTCCTCGCCGACCCAGCTGGGTATGGCGCCTGTTGGGTCGTTTATCTCGGCGACTTTTATGGCCCTCCCGTCGACTTCGGCGATGACCCAAGGCCTCCCCCTAAATACGAACTTCACGCCCGGAGAGCCGTATTCGGCCACAAAGGCCTCGTCTAAAGTCCCGATGAGCTCGCCGGTCTTGATGTTTATCACCGCGTACTGCCTCTCGTCTGGTATCATAGAGAGCGTCTCGTAGAAGTACCTATAGAACCCCCTACTGCGGGGCCTTACCACCACGTCGTCCTCCTCGAAGTATAGGGCAAGCCGCGGCCTCAATTGGCCCATGAATTTCGCCACCCTCCTCAACTCGTCCGGCGTCAAGTCCCGATAGGGGTAGGCCCGCCTTATCACCTCGTAGAGCTCTTGTATCTTCCACCGCGGCTTCAACATCAGAAAGGCCGCGATCTGGTTTGCCAAGACGTCGTAGGGCTTATAGGGGACTTTAGTCGCCTCGAGCAACCCCGCCTTGGCCCTCCTTATTATCTCAAAGGCCTCGAGGACGTCGTTTACGTCCTCCCCTATTATTACCCCCTTCGGCATTAAGGTCAGCTTGTGTCCGCTCCTGCCGACTCTCTGCACCAGCCTCACCACTTGGTGTGGCGAGATGTACTGTATCACAAGGTCCACATGGCCTATATCTATGCCGAGCTCTAGGCTGGATGTAGCCACCACCGCTTTAAGCTCGCCGCTCTTCAAACCGCTCTCCACGGAGAGCCTCACCATTTTCGACAACGAGGAGTGGTGCACCGAAATGGGCAGATCGGGATAGGCTTGGGCCAGCCTAAAGCCCAAAAGCTCGGCCATGCTCCTAGTGTTGACGAATATCAACGTGGTCTTGTGGCCCTCGACGAGCTCCTTAATGGCCCTCAGCCTGGCCACCACCTCTTCGTGCGTGGAGAGCCTCTGGGCGTCCTCTCTGTCCTTTTCGGTCGGCGCCGGCCTAATTACGTCGAGCTTCATGCGCCTCACTATGTTCACCTGGACTATCCTATAGGGCCTGCCGACGCCGAAAAGGAACTTGGCCACCTCGTCGACAGAGCCCACTGTCGCCGAGAGGCCCACTATTTGTAGTTCCCTCCCGGCGTGATACCTCAGCCGCTCCAACGTGACGCTCAACTGGACGCCCCTCTTGTCCTCAGCGAGCTCGTGGACTTCGTCCACAACGACCCACCTCAACTGTTTTAGGTGCTCCAGAAGCCTTTTCCCCGTCAATATGGCTTGTAGCATCTCGGGCGTCGTTATGAGCATATGCGGCGGATTGCGGCTCTGCCTCTGCCTGTCCGCCTCGTCAGTATCGCCGTGCCTTACGTCCACCGAGATCCCCAGCTTGGAGCCCCACCATTTGAGTCTGTCCAGGAGGTCCCTATTGAGGGCCCTAAGCGGCGTTATGTAGAGCACATAGATGCCGGGGTCTTTAGGGTTCAGCTCCAACAACTTGGAGAATATGGGCAGTATGGCCGCCTCGGTCTTGCCGGAGCCAGTAGGCGCTATTATCAACACGTTGTGGCCTTCAAGTATTAGGGGTATGGCGAGCTTCTGGGGCTCTGTAGGCTCGTTGAAGCCCCTCTCGGCTAGAGCGCTCCTAATCGCTTCGTGTAACGCGGCGAAGGCCACGACGGGAGGCTCGTAGAGGAATTAAAAACGTTTTCGACCCGGCGGGTTTTGTTAGAACAATATATATTAATAGGGGCCTTTGTGGCCTCTATGCGTTGGGCCGTCTTGTTGCCGCTGTTGGCCGTGCTGGCCCTTTCGGCGCAGACCTACCACATAGCGGTGGGGCCCAATAGGACCATCCCGGTGGTCTACAACGGCAGTCTTATAGTCAACGGTACCATCTACAACATACCGCAGAGGAACTACAGTTGGATCCAACTGCCCTCGGGCCAGACGCCTCTGGCGATAGTGGGGCTCTACTACCCATTCTCGAAGTGTAGCCCACTACTAGGCCCGGACAGCTTCTACATATCCTGCCCCGAAAACAAGCCCATGACTGTCGTCTACGTCGCCTCGCCCGGCTACAGCCTTTACTGCGACCAACAGCCCATATCGCAACAAGCGCAAGGCCTCGTGAGGGCCATGCAGTACAACACCTTGAGGCTCAACTGCAGGCTGGTCAGCGGCACAATAGGCCCCAACCTAAACCCCTCAATGGGGGTCCTGGCGGCGGCTTTAGGCGCAGTTACGTTGGCCCTCGGCGTGATCGTGGCGGGGCTTATGCTGGTAGTCGCCTTTAGGCGAAGAGGAGAAGTAGAGTCTTCTCGGTGACCATCCCTATTACGTTGCCCGTCTCTCTATCCACTACGGGCACTCCGCCCACGTCGTACTCCAACATCCTCTTAACGACGTCGGCCACGTAGTCGTCAGGCGCAGCCAAAAAGATGGGCGACTTCGCTATATTTATGGCGTATTCGTTTATTATCTCGTCGACTTCGCCCTCTTTGGCCCTATTAAGCGTATTCTCGTCGGAGAGATACCTCAAGACGTCCTTTACGTGCAACATGGAGATGACCTTGCCCCTTTCGTCCACAATGGGGTAGCGCCTAAACCTATAGACCGTTATGCCCTCTAAGGCGTCCATCACTGTGGAGTACCTAGTGAGGACGTAGACTATACGGGTCATCACGTCTCTGACTTGATGCGGAAAGCCCGCTTGGGCCACTATCTTCATGGCGTCCCACTCCGTGAATATGCCCACGAGCCTCCCCTCGTCGTCGACTACGGGCATCGAGCCGAAGTTGTGCTTCAAGAATAGAGAGATGGCCTCGCCGACGGTCATATCCGGCTTTGCGGTTATCACGTTGCGGGTGGCGAACTCCAAAGCCGGGCGCATATACACGTCGCCGTAGAGGGACTTCTCGCCGGACTCTAAAAAGGAGTATATCGCGTCGAGGACGTCCAGGGCGGTAATTATGCCGAGGAGCGTCTTGTCCTTCACTATGGGTAGTCTCCTTATGTCTAGCTCCACCATCTTGCGGAGGGCGTCGATTATTTTGTCCTTCTCGCCTATGGTCACTACGTTTTTGGTGGCCACTTCAGACAGGGGCGTACTCAAGACGTCCACGAAACTAGTTTGCCTGTTATTTATATGTCTTTAACCACTCCGCCAAGGCAGTAAACGCCCTGGCCCTATGGGAGATCGAAGACTTCTCGTCTACATCCAGCTCTGCGAACGTCTTGGCGTAGCCTTTAGGCACGAAGATGGGGTCGAAGCCGAAGCCCCCAGACCCTCTGGGCTCGTCGGAGATAGACCCCTCAACCAACCCGGTAAAGAGCTTAACGGAGCCCCCTATACATATGGCGACGGCCGATTTAAAGACGGCGTTTCTATCGGCAACGCCCTCTAGCAGTTTGAGCACGCCCGAGAGGCCTAGAGTACGATAGACGTATTCAGAATAGGGACCTGGGAAGCCGTTTAGGGCCTTTATATAAAGCCCGTCGTCCTCCACCACTATAAAGTCCTCGCCCTCCTGGCAGAGCCTCAAAGCGGCCGCCTCCGCTATGACCTCCACATCGTCTGCCTGTACCTCTAACTTCTTGACTCTCCTCTGTTCTACGTCTATTGAATACCTCTTTAAGACCGACCGGGCCTCGACTACCTTGTTGGGGTTAGAAGTGGCGAAATATATCTTCATTAAACGCCTGCGTACTCCTTGACGCGGGCCAACAGCTCGTGCTCGGGCGGCACGCCGACGAACTCCATATTGCCCACTGGATCTCCCTCTCTCAACAGTATGACAGCTGGGACTCCGGTGACGCCGTACTGGTCGGCTATATCGGGGTTCTCATAGGCTTCGACCATCACCGAGACCACCTTCCCTTTGCTCTCATAGGCGAACATATTGGCCAGGAGGACCGCGTAGGGGCAGTAGGGACAAGACGGCGTTACTACAGTCAGGACGTAGACCCTCTTCTGGGCCTTTTCGGCCAGAGCGGCCAACTCGTTTTTAGTCCTAGCTCTGAGGCCGGTGCGCCCTGTAGAGAGCCTCACTATAGTCTCTATAAAGGCCCTCACCTCCTCGCCCAGCGGAGCGCCCCAGTATTTGATGAACCCATCGCCGAAATACACCGCGGGGACTCGGGAGGCGTCTACTCCAAATTTAGCCGCCGCATCTACGTCTTTATCTATATCGTACTTCTTCACGACCAACTTATCGGAAGGAGCCAGCTGGCTCAACAGGTCCAGGAGCTCCTCCGTGGGGACGCACCAATTGGTCTCCCTCCCCCCACAGCTGTTGTTCCGGAAAAAGTTTATTTCGACTGGGGACTCCATCTGCGATAAAGTCTCCTTGATGATCTCTTTCGTCTCCTCGTCGACCTCTATATGAGGCACCTCGACAGGCGCAGGGCCTATAGGCGTTGCTTCTCCCATGAAAACCTCAATCCGTATGTCATTTTTTACTTTTTCTCTTCTTCTTTCTGCTCCTCTTGGATTTTTTAGCCTTCTTTTTCCTCTTCTTGCCCCTCTTCTTCCTCTTGGCCTTCTGTTTAGCCTCGCCGGCCTCCTCTATCATCTTCGCTATGGAGTCCAAAATCTCCTTATATTTCGCCTCAAGGACTTTGCTCAACGCTTGGACGTCGACATCGCCCTCGTAGGTCCACGCCGATATGTCTAGAACTAGGCCCACTCCGTCCACATAACGCCAGGGATCGTGTGTTGCGGTTACTATCTCCCTAACGGTCTCTCTAGTCAGCCTCTTGCCCACCGGTATGTGGGCGTAGAGGTAGCCGAGCTCTTTGTCGTGCACTACTCTAAAAGTCAAGGAGCCTTGTAGCTCTACGAGCACCTCCTCGGACACTTGCCCGCCATCCCACTACTTTTTATATTTTTTAAGGGGGGCGAAAAAACTACTTGTATTTAGGCGGTAAGGAGGATAGAAGCTTACGTATGGCCTCTACGCTTTGGACGAACTTCGCCTTCTCCTCGGAGTTCAGCTCCACTTCGAGGACCTTCAGCGCCCCGCCTCTGCCCAGCACTATGGGGACTTCGACCGGCACGTCCGTCACGCCGTACTCGCCCTTGAGGACTACAGAGGCTATAAGGGCCCTCCGTTCGTCCCTCTTGACGGCCTTGGCCATAATCGCGACGCCAGCGCCAGGGCCCCAGTTGGAGGAGAAGCCTCTGAGTTCTGTAATCCGCGCGCCGGCCTTGACGGTCTCGTCTACGACTTCCTTTAGCTCCTCGGGCTTTAGCAGTCTGTCCAGTGGGACTCCGTGGACGAAGCTCTTACTGGGCACTGGGAACATGCTCTCTCCGTGTTGGCCGAGGACTATGGGTATTATAGACGCCGGCGAGACTCCGAGCTTCTGCCCGGCATAGAACGCAAGCCTCCCCCCGTCCAGCACGCCGCTGAAGCCTATCACCCTCTCCCTCGAGAAGCCGGTGGCCCTCCACATGACGTAGGTCATGGCGTCTAGAGGGTTCGTGGTGAGGATAACGACGGAGTCTGGGGCGTATTTGGCTATCTCCTTGCCTATATTGTATACTATCTCGGCGTTTTGTTCCAATAGCTGTTCTCTAGTCATGCCGGGCTTTCTCGGAAGGCCCGCCGTGACTATCACTAAATCGCTACCTTTCATGTCGGCGTAGTCGTTAGAGCCCGTATAGTAGACGTCGATACCTAATATCGACGACATGTGGTTGAGGTCTAGGGCCTCGCCTTGCGGAAGGCCCTTCACTACGTCTATGAGTACTATCCTATTGTCGACGCCCAGAACGCCGAGCATCGCCGCGGTGGTGGCGCCCACCCTCCCGCTTCCGACTACTGTTATCATAAGAACGAGGAGCGGAGCCATATATAACAATCCACTACGACTACTACGCCTCTTTGGGTTCGCCTCTTGATAAAGCTTCAATTTGTCGAAGGCCGACGGCGCCCCACGAAATTACAGCTTTCCTCTAGATAGAACCCTCGCGGCGACTATCAGCGGGTGCCACACGGGGGCCGTCGATGGGGTGTAGCCTATATCTGCGAAGAAGAGGTCCTCTATTGTGGCGCCGCGCTCTATGGCCACAGCCGCTATATCGGCGTAGGCGGCCACGATGTGGTCCCAGCCCAACACCTGTACCCCCAAAATACGCCCCGAGCTCTGCTCCGCTATCATCTTCACGTGGACTTGCGCGTAGCCTGGATAGTACTGCGCCTTGGACCTGGCCTTAATTACCGCCTTGTCGTACTTAAAGCCGTATTTCTGGGCCTCCTCCTCGCTTAGGCCGGTCCTGGCGATATAGAGGTCGAAGAACTTAGTGACCGCCGTGCCCACAACGCCGGGGAATTTGAGCACCCTCCCCTTGACCGCATTGCCGCCGGCCACTTGTCCCTCCTTATTCGCCGAAGGGGCCAGCGGGATCCACACCCTACGGCCCGTCACTCTATGCGTCTTCTCGGCCACGTCGCCAGCGGCGTAGACGTCAGGCGCCGAGGTCTCCATGTATTCGTTCACAGCAACAGCTCCAGTTTCGCCCAACTTGGCCCCGGCCCTCTCGGCGAGGTCTAAATCGGGCCTGACGCCGACTGCTAGAACCACTTTGTCCACCCTATATTCGCCTTTTTCTGTCACCACGGCGGAGACCTTCCCCCCGGACCCTCTGAACTCGACCACCTTCTCGCCGAGGTGGAGCTCCACGCCGCGTTTCTTCATCTCCTCGGCCACTATGGCCGCCATGTCGCCGTCGAGCGCCGTCGGGAGCAGGCGGTCCATCATTTCGAAGAGGACGACCTTTTTGCCTAGATGAAGCAGGGCCTCGGCCATCTCCACGCCTATATAGCCTCCTCCCACCACCCCGACAGTAGATGCTGAGGCCAGCTCGGACTTCAAAAGGGGCACGTCGTCGGGAAGCCTCACGGTAAGTATCCCTCCGAGCTCCACGCCCGGTATTTTCGGCACGAGGGGCTTGGCGCCCGTCGCTATGACGAGCTTGTCCCACTGGAGCGTCTCCGTCTTTTCGCCTCTGGAGATCACAACGGTCTTCTTGTCTGGATCTACATCTACCGCCTTGGTGTGTATCAACACCTTTATATTCCTCTCCTTCTCGAACTCCTCGGGGGTATACGTCATCAAGTCCTCGTGGCTCCTGACGATCCCGGCCACGGCATAGGGTATGCCGCAAGGCGCGTGGGTTATCATGGAGCCCGCCTCGACCATGACCACCTCGGCGTTTGGGTCCAGCCTTCTGGCCCTAGCCGCCGCCGAGGCGCCGGCGGCCCCTCCGCCTATTACGACTACTCTGACCATAACGACGGCGTTATGTGGATTTAAAACAGTTAACTGCAACGGGCCCCCTTTAAGTTTCTAACCACGAAAGACTCGAAGACGGGAGCTATGGCGAAGCCCGGCAACGCCTCGACGGGCCTCCCGTCGACGAAGGCGAAGGTCGTAGGCGTACCCACGACGCCGAGCGCCGATGCGGTGAAGGCAAATCGTTCTACCTCCGCCTTGACGAAATTGGCCAGAGAGGAGTACTTAGCGCCGACGCTACGGAAGATGGGGTCGAAGGCCCTACAGTAAGGGCAGACTCTGCCGAAAAACATGACGAACGCCACCTTACAGCTCCTCACGGCCTCGTTCAATTCCTCCAACGTGGCCACCTCGTGGCCTATCGGATATTTGACCTGGCAACAACGCCTGCCGGATAGGAGCTGGACCGCCTTCCTTTTAAGGATCGCCTCCAGCTCACTTGACGTGTTCGACCCCGTAGACATATATCCCGTCCACCACGCCCAAGCCGCCCTCGCGGCCGTGGGGGGCGGGCTTCTCGTCGCCGTGTAGCTCCACAGCCCTCTCTATGTTGGCCGCAAACTGGCTGACGACATCCCGGTCCACGCCCTCGACTATTATGTCCTCCTTGCCCTGCAGTTGGACCTTGACGCCCTTAGGCACCTCGAGCACGATTTTCGACTTCCTGCCCAAGAAGTTCTCTATGGAGAGCTGGCTCCCCTGTATTTTGACCAACATGGGGAAGTGGGTATATATTATCTTCAATTTGTACCTCCAGCCCCGCGTCACGCCTAGGAACGCATTATTCAAGGCGCCCTTTATGGCGCCCAATATCGCGTATTCCCTCTTCCTGGCCTCGAAGACCTCCAGGACCACCTTCCCGTCCGAAGCGGAGATCGAGATGGGCACGTTCCTGAAGGTCTTCTCCACAGAGCCCAGAGGCCCCTTTACGGTCACCTTGTAGTCGAAAAGTCCTATCTTCTCTACGCTGACCGTCACTCCCTGCGGTATTTCTAGCTCCTCTCTGGCGTAGGGGACGCGCACGGCCCTTGTGACAAGTCCGAGTTATAAATTTTCCCTACAAGAGGCCTTGCAACTTGCCGAATAGGAGGCTCCAGACGCCGAGGCCTAAGGCTTCGCCTATAAGCAGAACGCCCAAGACTATAGAGGCCGCCCCCACGGCCAGCTCCAAGCGCCTGCCCCATCTGCTCAGGCTCATCGACTTTACCGCGGCCCTTTTGCCCCACTTAGCTACGGCCTTCAGGATGGCGTAGAGGGCTACGGCGAGGCCGGCGGCGTAGGCCAGCATTATGACGAAGCCCTCGAGGAAATTGCCCGATATGAGCGCAGAGACTGCCGCGAGGCCCATAAACGGCGCTATACACGGCGTCCACACGGCGCCTAGAGATACGCCGAGGGCGAAGTCGCCAGCGCTCCTGGCGGCCTTGGAGGCCCTTGTCTGGAGGCTCGACATAGACACCACGAAGCGCCGCTCCAGCGAGGGGACCACCAGTATTAGGCCCAGCGCCAACAAGACAAACCCGCCCAGACCGGTCAAGGCGGCCTTGAAGCCGGACGCCGCCTGTCCCAACGCCGATATGGCCGCGCCGAGGACGCTAAAGGACAGCGCCATGCCGCCCAAGACTTTGGCCAGACTCCGCCTAGCCGCCGTCGCGACAGCTCCCACGGTCAATAGGGGAAGGACGCAGGGCGAGAAGACGCTGGCGGCCCCCACGGCGAAGGCCACAGGCAACGCGAACAGGCCCCCAGCGCCATTTGGGCTCTGTTGGGCGTGTTGCTGAGCTACAGAGGGCGTGTTGGACATAGAGAAGCTCAAAAACTCCAGAAGGCCCTGCGGGGGCAGTCCGCCCAGCAGGAGCCCCTTGAGGTAGAACTTGCCCCCCACGTCGTATCCCACCAGAGTCGTGGGGGTCCCCACTATGGGCACCGAGTAGGGGCCGTAGTAGGTCTGCGAGTAGCCCGCCTGGCCGTTTTCCACAAGGAAGACGGACCCGTTGAGGTAGACGGGCACCGAGCTCACCCTTACATATGTAATATCTATAGCGACTAGGTTGTAGCGGGACAAGACGGAAATCACTGTGGAGTTCGTAAAGACTTGAGAGATCATATATTCACAAGCCGGACAGCCCTCCTCGTGGACGAAGAGGAACACGGGGCCTTGATGCGAGGCCAGATAGGCGTTGAGGTCCTGTAGGCTCGAGGCCTCGTAGAAATTCAGGCCGCCCAACTGCGCCACAGAGCCGGCCAGCGCCAGGGCGGAGAACAACAACACGAACACTATTGACCGCATTTCCCAATTTCTTTATAACCAATTTAATCTTTATGGAGCCCTTGAGGAGGATAGCCAAGGCGGCCGAGTGGGGCAAGATGTGGCAGGCCTACGTCGCCGCCAAGACCGCAGTCGAGCTGGCCGCGAGGGCCGTGGTGGACATGGGCCTCCCCAGGCCGGACAGATGCGAAGATCTGCCTAAAGTGCTGGCGGGGAGCCTACTCGGCGTGGAGGACGCCGAAAAGCTCGCGCGAGTCGTAAAGGCCGCCAGACAGCTATATAGGACGCAGGACGTAAAGGCCGCCGAGAGGGCCGCCGCAGAGGCGTTGGAGCTGATCGAAAAGCTCTTGAAGTCCGTAAGGAGGAGGTACCCGGCCGTGGAGGCCAAAGAGGGCTTTAGATACGCCCTCAAGGCGGTGGGCGCCAAGGCGGCGTACTCCATAGGGGCCTACGCGATGGCCATCAGGTCCGAGAGGGCGCTGAGGCTGGAGGAGAAGATGAGGCTTGCCGTAGACCTCTCGTCGGAGCTCGAAGTGCCCCCCGAGAGGCTGACCCTATGGGACGCCTCGGAGCCGGGCGTCTTGGAGAAAATACTCAAGGAGGGCAGGCTCGTCTACGCAGAGGACCTAGACGAAGAGCTCGACTGGCTCGCCGAGAGGTAC
>JBEULO010000136.1:0-13515 GCA_041287225.1 Thermoproteus sp. | reverse complement strand
CTCACCTGCTCGAAATGCGGATATAAGCTACATAAATCTCTAGGCAGGATGAAGAAAGTAGAGCTGGTGTGATATGCCGCCTAGGTTCTCCAAGGTCTTAATACCCCAACCCCGGACCAAATTCTTGAGGGTACGTTGCCCCGATTGCGGAAACGAACAGGTCGTGTTCAGCCACGCCTCTATGGTGGTGAGGTGTCTAGTCTGCGGCCGCGTATTGGTCCAGCCGACTGGGGGGAGGGCCCAGATATTGGGCCACGTCGTGAGGGTGTTAGATTAGCCTAAACCTCTTCACGAGCCCTTTGGCCTCCAGCTCTTTGGCGTCTTCTGCCGGTATTTTGGCCAGATCGCCCCTATTGAAAGGCCCTATGTATTTAAACTCGGAGGTGGAAATGGTCTGGAACGAATTTAGGAAGAGCACTATTTCATATCTGCCGGAAGTCTTCGGCGGCATCTCCAAGATCTTCCTCAGAGAGCTGATGAGCCTCTCCTCCTCCGCCACTAGGTCTCTCGGCTCCCTCCCCTGGTACAAATCGGCCGCGATTTTCTTCAATCTGATCTCTATAATCGACGCCAGCGCCCTGGCCAGCTGGATCCTCACGCCCTCCTCTAAGGCGGGAGGCAAGGCCGACTCCTTCAGCTCTTCGTTTATCTCGTTGGCTATCTCGGTGTAGGACGAGGCGGGCGGCCTGGCCAATAGCTTCGAGCTCAGCTCCGCCGAGAGCCAGGCGTAGATCTTGTTCAACACATGGCATTTGAGCCGGCTATTTATTTCCTCTTGTCTTCTATCTCGGCCTTGCCTTGTAGGTATAAATATATCGCTATATATAACGGCAACACCGCCTCCTCTCTGCCTATCTTGACCCCTAGGACCTCCTCGATCGGCTCTTTAAGCCTCAGGAACACCTCCCCCTTCTTGAAGGCCACCGCCCTCTCCAATATGGATTCGACATCTCTATCTAGATCCGAAGGGCTTAAGGGCAAAGCGATGAAGCCCGTCTTGTTGTTCAAAGAGCCGGGCGCCCTTATGAGCCTATGCGTGTCCGTAGTCACCACCTCGTCTATCTTTATGGAGTAGCTCCCGTCGTCGAGGCCCCTCATGATCCTGGCGAGGCTCCCCAGAGGCTCCTCCACATAGAGTTTTACTACCCTCTTCCCTATCCTCGCCTCCAGCTTGGAGGGGTCCAGGTTGCGCCCCACCAGGAAGTCGACGAGCCTCCTACGTTCGGTCGAGTCTAGGCTCCTCACCTCCTCCGACCTGACGTGTACATGGAAGCCTCTGTGGCCCGAATAGACGGGCGCCCCCTCGAGGCCCAGTTCGTTCCTCAAGGCCTCCGTCAGCTTTACGGCCTCCTCCTTGGCGTCTTCGAGACATTTGACGTTGAGGAGCTCCATGCCCCTACAGTTGGGCGTGTCTAGATGGTCGCCGTCTATATCGAAGACCAAATCGGCGCCGAGCCAGCCCTTGGCGTCCATGTCCTTCTCGTCGGGCCTCTCGTAGAGGGCCGCCGAGTAGTAAAGGCCCAGCGGGGGCTCCTTGACGCAAAAGGATCTGAGCTCTTCGACCGACCTGAAGGCCTTATGTCTGGCCATCACGCCTCCTAGAGTCAAGACGCCGACCTCCCTCCTCTCTATCTCGGGTATTTCTAACTGCGCCCTCCTGTAGTAGTCCCTAAACAACGCCTCAACTAGCCGCGAGGCCATGCGGAGAGGGGAGCGCCTATTGTTCCACGTGCGGCGCCACGAAGTAGGTCAACTTGCCCCCGGCAGGTATGTCGAAAGTTAGCGATATGGGCTTGGCCGTGGCGAGCTCTATGGTGACTATATCGCTGACTCTAGACGCCCTGCCCGTTATGTCCACTAGGTACTCCAACGAGAAGGTGGCGCTTGCCGGCTCCTTGACGTCGAACTCGTAGACCAGCTCCCCGCCCTTGTCCAGTTTGACCTCCACCTCGCCCCTATCGCTCGAAGCCCTTATGTAGAGCGCCTCTTCGTCCACGTCGAACTTGACGGAGTCGGCCACGGCGTCTGCGTCCTTTATCGCTTGGCTCAACACGTCGCTAGCAGTCTTGACCATCGCGGTGTATACCACTTTGGGCGTGGGCAACTCCTCCACTGCGGTCTCCAGCAACGGCAAGGTGATCGAACGGGTGGACTTGCCGATCAGTTTTACCCTCAGTTTGGACTCCTCCACCTCCAGGGAGATCTTATCGCCCTTTTTGAGCCTCCTGAGTAGCTTCTTGAAGTCCTTGAAGTTGATCCCGACCCTCAAGTCCGACTGGAGCTCGGGGTACTCCTCGAAGGCCTCTTTAGGCACGAAGAGGTCGACCATAGCGGTCCTGGAGGGGTCTAGGGACCTCAACGCCATGCCGTCCTGTCTGAATATGAAAGCCGCCTCTTCCACCAAAACGGCTATGGAGTCCAAGATATAGGACCACTCCCTGGCGTCTGTATACGTTATGACGTATTTGGCCATATGGACAACGGCTCCGTCAAAATATAAGCTTTGAAGGTAATACCTAAGCGTATTCCCTCCAGGTGTATCCGCACCTAGTACATCTATAAAACCTAGTGGGGGGCTCGTCTGCGGCTCTAGTCTGTTGCATCCAGACGTAGGCCTCCTCGTTGCCGCATTTGGGACAGATCGCCTTGGTCTTGGGCAACGTCTCGGCCATAGCGCTGGCCACTAATATCTCGTTTTTCTTCTCCACGACGGACTTGGACCTATACGCCGATTTGGTCGCGTCGTTTATGGGCTCCTCGTAGCCGCATTTGGGGCATCGGAGCACTGTAGTTTCGCCCTTCCTGGTGGGGACCAGGAGGGAGCCGTCTCGAGGGCAGAAGCGCATCGGTCCGCTTATGGGAACTCCATATAAAAGTCTTTCGGCAAGGAGGAAAGCTTTAAATAGCGAGTTTAAGGGCGTGACGTGGTTTCGGTAAAGGACGTCCCGGCCGACCTACTGATAAGGGAGCTGGCCAACTACCTTAAGACGAATACGACTCAAGTGAAGCCGCCAGTATGGTGGATGTATGTAAAGACCGGCGCTAATAAGGACAGGCCTCCTGACGACGAGGACTGGTGGTACGTAAGGGCCGCTTCTATAATCAGAAGGCTTTATCTCGACGGGCCTGTCGGCCTCTCGCGCCTAAGGACTTATTACGGATATAGGGCCAAGGTGGGGCAGGGGATGAGGAGCGAGCGCACCAGAAAGGCCGGAGGTGCCGTAATTAGGAAGGTCCTCCACCAGCTCGAACAGGCCGGCATAGTGGCCAGGACCAGGAGGGGCAGGGTCTTGACGCCTGAGGGCAGGTCCCTCGTCGATAGGATCGCCGCCAAGATAGCGAAGGACTTAGTGAAGACCAGACCCGAATTGGCGAAATATCTAGCTCCGCCTAAGGAGTAATGGCCGAGGAGGGCAACGACGAGGAGCTAGAGAGGCTCCGAGAGAAGAAGCTTCGGGAGCTACAGGAGCAAGCCGAAATGCGGAGGCGGGCGGAGGAGCTGGCCGCCCAGCGCCGCCTCGCCCTCAAGAGGATATTGACGCCAGAGGCCCTCGCCCGCCTCGACAACCTCAGAATTGTAAGGCCGGAGCTCGTCGATGCGTTGGAACAACAACTTATAGCCCTTGCGAGTAGCGGAAGGGTTAAACTGCCCATATCCGACGAGGACTTAAAACAGATTTTGGCCGAGCTTTACGAGAGGAGCAAGAAGGAATATAGGTTCCGGTTTTAAGGCGCTACAACATTTAAAAAGGGCGTAGCTCGTGTGGCCTATGGCGCGTAATAAGGCCTTAGGCAAAAAGGTCAGGCTCGCCGCCGCCTTGAAGTCCAATAGGGACCCGCCCGTGTGGGTGAGGCTCAAGACGAAAAACAGAGTCCTCAGATCCCCCGCTAGGCGCCATTGGAGGAGAGCCAAGCTCAAGGCTTAAAAAGAGGCTGTTAGCTGGAGGCCATGTCTGAAGGCGCCAAGGTCGTGGCGTCTAGGGAATATAGGATCAGCCTGAAGAAGGCCTATTGGGCCGCCCGCCCCAGGAGGGCCAAGAGGGCCATCGGCATAATTAGGGAGTTCGCCGCGCGGCACATGAGGGTCGACGTCAAGAAGGTCAAAATAGACACCACGGTGAACCTCTACGTCTGGTCTAGAAGTAGGGAGAGACCTCCACGCTACCTAGATGTGGTCGTAGAGAAGCGAGAAGACGGCACTGTTGTGGTCAAGCTCAAACAGTAATGGACCCCGTAAAGGCGCTTCAATACCGTTTCGTTAGGTACTGCGTAAATAGGGCGTATGTTAATATAGATATAGCCAACAAGCCAGCGGAGTTTGTGAACTTCCTAGACGACTTGGTGGAAGAGCTGAGGGACTTGGAACACGTAATTTTGGAGGACCCCTCTAGAGCGGAGCAGATATTTACGGGGGACTTGATGGAGAAATTCAAGACGTTGAGGGAGAGAGATAGAGAAGTCGCCAAGGCCTTTTTCGGCAACATCTTGCGTAACTGCCTCGAACTCGAAGAGATAGCAGAGAGCAAATTGGGGAAGACCATAAGGCGCCTTCTGGAGGAGATAGAGAGGTCTTGAACAGGAGGTCTTAAAGGCCTCTTCACTTCGTGAGGATATTGCTACAGGCGCCGCCTGGATTCGGCAAGAGCAGGAGGTTGGCGAAAATCGCCGTAGAGCACGGCGGGACCGCCTTGTTCTTCGTCAGGTCCCATATGGAGGCCTTCCAGATATATTCCTACATAGCCTCATATGGCGGGACTGCGTCGTTGATGTTCGGCCGTTCGGCCTTATGTAGATTCGGCGCCAAGACCGCGGCGGAGTGTTCTGCGTTGAGGGAAAAAGGCGTATGTAAAGTCCGCTATAAATATATAAACAAGAAGTTCGCAAAGATAGAAGAGATTTACGACTTCGGCGTCTGTCCCTACGAGTACCTACAGGCCCTGGGCAGACAGAGCAAGATAGCCGTCTTGCCTCTTTCCTATCTTGAAAGCCAGGAATACCTCTCGTCTATAGCCGACATGCTCCGCGAGGCGGAGCTCGTAGTCGTAGACGAAGCCCACAACCTACTGCTCCACGATCTGGCTGTAGAGAAGGACGCGCCGTCTGGTCGTCTCTGCGATGAATCGCTACGAAGATGTTTATTGTTGCCCATAGTTGGGAGGTTACTAGACGGGCGTGATGTGGTGCTCGCAAGCGCGTCGATAACAAAGCCCTTCTCGGATATATTTATCGAATTGCTTAATATGAGATATATAAATAAAGACAATATATTTTTTGATAATTTAATTATAGATATTTATCCAATAGAAATAAGATATAAAAATAGAATGAAGAGATATATTGTAGACATGATAAGGGAGATAATTATAACAATATTTAAATCTAATAGTAAAATAATTGTATTTGTTCCAAATAAAGATATATTTGAGTACTATAAGAGGCGGCTTAAAGACTTGCCGCTATCAGACAGACCGCTAGGCGACTTGCCCCACATAGTCTTGACGTATTTCGGCAGCCCGCTTGCCGAAGGCCTAAACATAGACGTCGACGCGGCCGTGCTGGTCGGCTTTCCGTTACCCAACATCAAGGACCCCTGGCTGAAATCTAAGATGAGGTTGATAGGCGAGCTGGGCTACAGCGGCTTTAAGTACGTCCTCCTCTTCGGCGCTGTCAGCAACTCCATACAGGCGATGGGAAGAGCCATGCGGGATTTAGAGAAAAAAGAGAAGTACATAGTCGCAGTGGACGATAGGTTCTGGCGATATAGATGGGCCATGCCTAGGTGGTTCTACTCGTCGGCGACGTTGAGGGAGACCCCCAAGAGGTGATGGATCTGCTCCTCGCGGCTTTGATCTCCACGGCGGCCGCGGCCTATTTGTGGAGAGACGGGGAGGTCCCAATGGGGCTCGGCTCTGGCGGCGTGGTCTACATGCCGCTGGACAAACACGTGACGATAATAGGGCCCACGAGGTCCGGCAAGACTACTCTGGCGAAGAAAATAGCCAGAAGGAGCAGGAAGAAGACATTAGTGCTGGATTGGAACGGCGAATATGACATAGGCCTCAAAGTCCCCGCCGCTAAGTTGAAGATAGATGTATCAGGCCTCAATAAGAAAATCTTAGTGGAGCTAATAGGGCTCTCGTTGAACCTAAACGAACCGTCTATATACTTCATGTATAGATCCATAAAGGACTATAGGATAGAAAAGCCGGAGGACCTCCTCGCCGCCATAGACTCGTATTTGACCACCACTAAGAGCGAGACCGAGATGAAGGCCGCCGTGTTGAGGCGGCTGGAGTACATCCTAGACGCGTTGAGCCAGGGAAAGGTGCCCATCTCTTTGCTTTTTAGATATAGGGGAAATATGGTGCTGGACCTGTCGGGGCTTTCGCTCGTCGAAGAGAAAGTATTGGTCTCGTCGTTAATATTGACATTTATATATAACTATTTTAGAAGGAATAATATAACAAAAGATATAGAGCTTATTGTAATAATTGACGAAGCCCAAAACATATTGACAATGAATATCATAAAGCATATAGTCACAGAAATGGCGAAATACGGCGTAAGGGCGATCCTAGTCACCAATACTCTGCCTTCTGAGGACATCATGACACATACTAATATAATTATTGTAAAACCTCATATTTCATATAGATTAAATATAAATTATTCATCAATAATAATAAACGATAAAATATATAGGATATATAAATTCTTTTAATGTCGGACGAATTTAAAGAATACGTCGAACGGATTAAGGCGATATTGAAGAGCTTAGGCGTAGATGTCGAAGAGTTAGAGCCATGTCTAATATATCTAAATTACTTAAATTATAAGTTAGCATATATTGAGAGAAATATTTATGAATTAAGAGAAAAAATTATTTTTTTAGAAAATTTAACTAAAATGAATAGAAAAGAAACACATAAATAAGAGGTCTATCCTAATACTCTATGGAAGGCTTTCGTACAATTTACAAATATTCCGAAAAGCTCGACTCCTATGTGATAAAAAGGATAACCATACAGTTTCTGCAAGATCAGACACGGAATGCAAAGGGAAATTTGATCACATTTAGGCCATCTAAAATAGCACAAGATTTAAGCATATATAGTAGAAAAGACATAAGGGCCAAGACCGTCATGATTAGGGGCTTCCTAGACGAGTTGGTACATCGCGGCTATATAGCGGTCATCAAGAGAAGCGCTAGAGGCAAAGTCTACGGCCTCTATCGAAGCGGCAAGCTCTGGGACCTTTTAGAGAAATACGAGACCGATAAGGTGCTAGAGATATTGGAGTCCGAAAAGCTACAGTAGTAATTACCCATTTATTAGCCGAAACGCCTTTTGTAGGTGGAAGATCTGGAAATAACGAGGCTGGCCCAACGCCTAGAGGTCAAAGACGGAGTCCTCCTGGTCGACGGGAAGGCGATAGACGTAAAGAGGCCGAAGCTCAAGAGCTTGAAGGAGCGGGCGGCCTATCTCCTCTACTTGAGGCAACTAATTAGGGACGATAGACACAACGCCGCTATTATCGGCGTCTGGAGGTCGGGGAAGCTAGTAGAGCCCCAGGAGATAAGATTGAACCCCTTATTCCTACTCCTGCCGTTCATGTTGTCGATCCCCCCGGCGTTTATTACACACCACACAGAGCTCCAGCTGGCAGTTGGCATTACGGCCATATTGTCTAGCTATTTCGCTTTATTTTTCTACTTAAAAAGTAAATGTATTAATGCTGATTATATAACAATTATTAAAACTAAATATGATGATATTGATTTTCTAAGAAGAAATAAAAAGAAAATTTTAGAAAATCCAGACGTTTTAGGCGAATATGAGTCCTACCACTTCAAGGCGAGAGGCATATGTGTAGTCAAAGACCGCGTGGCGAACGCCATGTCGTTCCAGACGCCGTTTGGAAGCATCATTATGGTCACGACGGGGCTTCTGGCCAAACTGACGCCTGAAGAGCTGGAGGCGGCTCTAAGGCACGAGGAGGGACATATAAAGCTTCGCCATATGTATAAAATCCTCATATTTCTAATAAGTGAATTTATTTTAAGGATATATTTAATAAACTATATATATTCAAATATATCTTTATATTTAATTGGAATACATTTAATTGGAGCTTCATTTCTATATACGTCGCTTATACGCCTATATGAATATGAAGCAGATAGGTACGCCAATTCGGTACATCTAGCAACGGGCCTCTTGAAGGTGGGGTGGAACGAAGTCGTCGAGGACGTATTATATCCGGCATATTCCAGGCTCAGATTTTTAATTAAAACTCACCCTAATACGCTCGACAGAGTCCTTAGGTTGTGGACGTCATAAGAGATCTCGCCAAGGCCCTTAGGGAGTTGGACAGAGCCGCTGGGCGCTACGACGACGAGGAGTTAAGCTCAGCGGTGAGGAGGGTCATGGAGGAGCTGGGGGTCTTGATAGGCGTCTTCGGCAGGATGGCCGCAGTACATGAAGAGCTGGAGATGATCATAAAGGGCACGTTGAGGCTGGACTCGACTGCGCTTTTAGAGGTAGAGCTTAAAGACGGCGAGGAGGTCTCATCCTTTATAGAGAGGTGTAAAGAAGCTGGCGCCGACCACAACAAGACGTTGGCGTACCTATTGGGAACCGGCAAGGCTAGGCTCGACGTGGAGGGAGGGAAGGTCGTCGTGAGGCTCGACGGGAGGCGCAACTAAATCTTTAAATAGGGACTCTTGGAGGCGGTCTCGTGGTCTATCCCATAAAGACGTTGATGGTAGGGCGATGTAGTAGATGCGGGAGGAGGCTATACCTCTACGAAGATAGGTATATCTGCAAGAAGACCGGCCACATGTTCTGCGAGGTCTGCGCCAAGAAGTACCAATATAAATGCCCTGATGGAGTCGACCCCCTCGAGAGGCTCTAAGGGCCCGCTTTTATCGGTAGTAGTGAGCCCTTTCGTCAAGTCGTTGTTTCTAGTCGACGGCGACGCCGCGTATTTGTTGCAATATTACGGCGAGTCCAAGACCCTATATTCGGCCATTGTGGCGAGGGGCTCCGAGGAGAGAATAGGAGACGAGGAGGTCTTGAGGGTCGGGAGGGTCTTGACGAGGCTCATGGCGCTAATCGGCAAGGCGACCAGGTCGAGATACTACTCCTATACGGGCCCCCTTCAGGTGGAGGAGAGGCGGCTGGTGTATAGGCCTTATATATCGCCCACGACGACGGCCAGGATATACATAGAGGGCAATAGGATCGTCGCAGATGCAGGCGACGTCTTCAAGAAAAAAATCAAGACCCATGTCGATGTCGAGAAGACGTTGAGGGGCATATTAGATAAATTGCGCGCCCGGAGGTAGCACGATGATGAGGCCAGGCTGGAGGACTACGTGAATGGGGTTAAAAGCGCTGATTAGGGCAGAGTGAGCCCCTCCTGGACGTCCTCCACCACCTCCCTATTGGGCCCTATGGCCGCGTTACGCCCTATGGATATTTCGTCCTTGATGTAGACCCCGTCGGCGACCACCGCGTCGACCACGCGGACCCATCTGCCCAGATAGCTCTCCTCGCCGATGATGCTCCCCGATATGTAGGAGCTCGGCTCCACCGAAACTCCACGCATCAAGACGCTGTTCTTTACGCGGGAGTATTTGCCTATTTTGACCTCGGAGCCCAATACGGCGTAGGGCCCTATGGATGCGCCCTCGCCTAGCTCCACGCCGTCCGCTATAAACGCCGGCTGTATCACCTCAACGCCGGCCCTCTCCACCGGCTTGCTCCACTTCTCCAACGCGGCGAAGTTGGCCTTTAGGTAATCCACAGGCGTACCTATGTCGTGCCAAATGCCCTTATGGATGTACACATATACGTCGTATTTCTCCAAGAGCGCTGGCACTAAGTCCTTCGCTATTTTGACCTCGCCCTTCCTCCTCGGTATTTCCCTCAACGCTTCGGGCTCGAAGACGTAAATACCCGCATTGGCGAGCCTGCTGCCCCCTGGCGGCTCTTTCGGCTTCTCCACAAAACCTCTCAGCTTCATGGAGTCGTCGACTATCGCGATGCCGTATTTGCTGACGCTCTCCGCGGGCACCTCCACGAAGACTATCGTGGCGACGCCTCCAAGCCTCTTGTGGGCCTCCACCACAATTTTGTAATCTACGTCGGTGAAGACGTCGCCGTTTACCACCAACACGGGGCCGTTTAGGTTGAGCATATCGACAACATACGCCACGGCCCCCCCATCGCCTAGAGGCCTCCCCTCCTCTACCACGGCAGCAATTCCGTTCCACTTCTTGGCTACGTGGTCTCTTATCATGTAGGACAGATAGCGCGCAGAGATCACCGCAGGCGCGATGTCCCTCACGCCCTCTAGGATCCAATCTATGAGGGGCTTGTCCAGAATGGGGAACAACGGCTTGGGCCTCGTGTAACTCAACGGCCTCAGCCTCGTCGCGAAGCCGCCGGCGAGTATTATGGCCCTCTCCATTACGCACTTGAGGCCTCTTCAATATAAAGGTTGAGCGAGTCCAACGGGCCTATGAGCCTCTTCGATATGTTTCCGCCGGAGCCCCTTAGGACCACCACGACGTCGTTTCTCCTCATATTTATATTCATATATATTTTGACTAGGATATAGTCGGTTTTGCGTCTAGCTAGAATCTCCACTGGAAGCAGACCGAGCCTGCAAGAACACGCCACAGACACGTCGCCGTACGGCCTCAACGCCTCGAGGGCCTTGACGGCCGCCTCGATGTGTTTACGGTCGGTCCGCGCGACGTTTAGGTGCAACAGGACCCCCGCCCTCGATGCGCCTAGCGCCAACGCGCCGGCGGGGCCCGATATCAATATCAATTTGTTCCACACGTCGTCCCACTTGCCGAACTCCCTCCCCTTAACGGAGCGGAGAGTCGCCCGGTCTTTCCTCATCTTCTTCAGACCCTCTCTGTCCAACATCTCGGCATCGCCGTTTACCGCTATGGCCTTTATGAAAGAGGTGGAGTAGGACGCCAGAACTATATGCGACTTCACCTCGTCGCCCTCTACTTTCAGTTCTGCTACGTCCAAGCCGTCCAGATCTAGAGGCATGTCGTAGTACTTCCCGCCGTCTATATCGTATACGGAAAGCCTCCCGCCTCTACGCCCCAAGGCCACGGCAACTGGCGTCGTTAAGGTGATCACGCGAGAATTAGCCTGGTCTTTTAAAACCCTAAACGTTGGTTAAATATACGCGGACGCCCACATATCGACGATGGACCTACGGACCCTCGCAAAACTCATATCGCTTAAGGCGGGCGATTCGGCCGATCTAGACGAGATATTGAAGCAATACGGCTTGTCTCTAGAATTCAACGAGAAGGTCAAATTGGCCGAGATGCTTTCTCGCGACTTCTATATAATTTACGACATAGTGGCCGATAGGTTTATCTTACGGAGGGCGACGGCCAGCGCGGGGGGCCGGGGCTAGACGGCTTCTCGACGGACGGCGTGAGTATATTTAAAGGCTTCAATAAGGTGGCTAGGTGGGTCCGTTCCGTATAGTCATCACCCCCTGGAGGTATAAATATATCGTAAATGTTGGAAGTAAAGGCGGGTGTTTCTTCTGCGACTACATAAAGAGGCCGGAGTCGGATAGAGAGAATTTGGTCTTCTTCAGGGGGGAATTCTCGATAGGGCTACTGAACCGATATCCCTACATGTGGGGACACGTCATGGTGGCCCCCTACAAACACGTCGGCGATTTGGAGGAGCTGACAGACGAAGAGCTGGCGGGGTTGTTGAGAGAGGCCTATTCCGTCAGGAAGGCGGTCGAGGCGACGACCGGCTGCTCCGACATGCTCATGGGCGTCAACGTCGGCAGGGCCGCTGGCGCCGGCGTGGATTCGCACCTACATATCCACATAATACCTAGATGTAGGGAGATAGACCCCGATACCCCCCAAGAGAGGCTAGAGGCCATGTTGTTGCAATATAGGGACGAGCTCGCCAGGATATGGAGCTGAGGAGGCTCTGCGCCCGCGGCTTTAAGGCCATCGACGGCTGTATAGACCTAGGGGGCTCCACTCTGATATACGGGCCCCCCAATTCGGGCAAGACCTCCTATCTCGAGGCCCTCTCCATGTTGATGCAAAGTAGAGGCGAACAGTGGATATTATTCGAGGGGCCTCTCCTCATAGTCCACGAGGCCGAAGACGTCCATAGAGGCGGAGACATGGCGGCTCCCTTTACCGTAGAGGCCCATTGGGACCTCGGCGATGTGGCCTACGGCTATAGCTACACATATGCCACTAAAGGCGGCTATGTGGAGCAGAGCGTATATAAGGACTTCAAACCGCTTTTAAGAATAGCGAAGAGGGACCAGAAGGGCGTCGTCTTGTATCCAGAAGGCATAAACGTCGAGCTCTGCACCGCGCCGTATGCGGTACTGAACGAAGACGTCTTGATACCCTGCGGCCCCGTGGACGACGAGCGCTTTAGGGAGGCCGAGAGGGCCTTGTTGAGGCTCAGAGTGGACCTGAAAGACGCCTATTACTTCATCAGCGGGAGGCGGCTCGCCGCGTGGAAATACACGTACGAGACCCATGTGGATCTGCTGCCCGCCACCAGCGTGGGCCCCGAAGGGCAGTACACGGCCCACCAAATCTCGCGTATTTTGACCCAGCCGCAGTTCGAACCTCTTCGCGATGCCCTCTACGGCCTGTTGAAGGTGGCCCGTATAGAAGACGTACGGGTGGGGCTCGTGTCCACCGGCAGGATAGCTATGTACGTAAAATCCAACGGCATGTGGACCAACGCCTACAACGTCGGCAATTTCGCCAAGTCGACCCTGCCGGTTTTAGTGCAGTTGATATTGGCCAACGAGGGCAGCATAGTCGCAATAGACGACGTCGACTTGGCGGTGCCCGACGGCCTCGCCGAGGAGGTAGTTTCCGCCTATATGGACCTAGCCAGGAGGAAAAAACTCCAACTAGTCATGGCGGCCAAGTCGCATTCGTTCAGGAAGGCGGCCGAGAGGCTGGGCCTACACGCGGTAGAGATAGGGTGAGGCCTCCCTACTGCAAGTCGACGATTCCATCTCGGAGTTCTGCCATCGGCCAGGGCTACAGACTGGAGACGCGTCTCTGTAGATGGCAAGCCGATTCGCTGCTATGTTTTTCTTTGTGGCGTTTTAGAGGCCAGTGAGGCTCGTCTTGGATACGTCGTCTATAATCTACATCATCGAAAAGAGACTGGACGTCTCGACGCTGACGGGCCACGTCCTCTTCACTACTTATTCCGTGGTGGAGGAGCTCTTCGTTTTGGCTACACGACGGCGCGGGAAGGCCAGAGTGGCCTTGAGGGTCCTCAAGCTCCTTGCGCCTTTTGTTGTGGACGTCGGGGGTCCTGCCGATAGGTCTGTGATAACTGCGGCCGCTAGGGTGGGGGGATGCGTCTTGTCGGGCGACGCCGAGGTTGTCGCCGAGGCGAGGCGTAGGGGGGTCCCGGTGGCTTTATTCCACGATAGGGACCTCGTATTCCCTCCGTAGTACTT
>JBEULO010000135.1:0-13629 GCA_041287225.1 Thermoproteus sp. | reverse complement strand
CTGTATAGTCCCGTCGTCCATCCTCACGGGGATATTGACGGCGAGTATCCTCTTGGGGCGGGATAGGAGCTCGTAGAGCTCTTCGGGGAATCCGCCGAGCTCGACGCTACGGCGGAGGAGGAGAAGGGTGTTGCCCAGGAATGCATTTATTTGCGTCACTGCCATGTGTGACATATAGGTTGAGCTTAAAAAGTTTTCTTTACATACACTCTATTTATTTCAATATAGAATATATTTTGAGAATTAGAAATGCCGATACAACTAATAGAATAAAATAAGCCAATATGTATAGATTTTGATTGTTATGAAGACATAAAGTTCTCTAAATTTAATAATAAATAAATTAATTATATTTTTAGTCACAAAAATACAAATATAATTTTCTAAAGACAATTATTCGATTTTTATATTTTTCGTTTCTTTTCCAAATAGATATATTATTATGGCCGAGGCGAGCCATGACGCCGAATATGCCATTAGGGCTCCCTGAAAGTTGATAAGCGGCGGGAGCAAAGGCCCTATTATCATGCCCACTCTCGCCATAGATCCGCTACTGCCCATGCCGGTCGCCCGTAGGTCTGAGGGGTAGGACTCAGGCGTATATGCGTATATCAGGCCCCAGACCCCCAAGTTGAAGAAGTTGAGGGCAACGCCAGCGGCGAGGAGCCAGAGGGTCGTCTGCGCGGTCGCAAAGGCGGCGGCCGATACGGCCGAGCCGAGGAAGAAGAGGAGGAGGCTGAGTCGTCTTCCAATCCTCTCGATTAGATATGCGGCGGTGAGGTAGCCGGGCAGTTGCGCCAAGGACATGACCAACGTATATTCGAAGGTGTTCACGAGGCTGTAGCCCCTACTGGCTATGATTGTGGGCAGCCAGAGGAAGGCGCCGTAGTAGCCGAAAGCCAGTAGGAACCAGGAGGCCCAGAGCACTAGGGTCTGGGCCCTATAGGCCGAGAGTAGCTCCCTCACCGAATGCCTCTCGGGGCGCCCCAAAGATACGCCGTAGGATTGGGCGATGGCCAGAGCCTTCTGGGGGTCCCTATAGTAGAGCCAATAGGGCGACTCAGGCACTGCGGCCCTCAAGGCTAGGGCGTAGAGCGCCGTGGCCGAGAGGAACAGGAGGGGGACCCTCCAGCCGAATTTAGTGAAGACGAAATAGGCCAGGGCCGCCGCCAGTATGGAGCCCACAGACCAAAAGCTTTCGAGGATAACTACGTTCCTCCCCCTATGTCTAGTCGGCGAGAGTTCAGAAATCAAGGAGGCCACTACCGGCAACTCGCCGCCGAGGCCCAGCCCAGTTGCGGCGCGGATTGCGGCGAGGTCTAAGGCCGAACGCGCCAGCGCCGTGAGGCCCGTGCCTATGCTGTATATGGCGAGCGTCGCCATGAAGACGGGCCGCCTCCCCACCACATCGGCAAGCCTCCCGAACATAAAGGCGCCCGCCAACATCCCCACGTTGTTTGCCAATATGATCAAGCTCTTGTCGGCCGCCGTGAGCTTCAACTCGCCCGCCGCCGCGGCGAGTATATAGGATAGAAGCAAGACGTCCATAGCGTCCAGCATCCACCCTATACCCGCCGCCGCTAAGAGCCTGGCCTCTCGAGCCATGCCGCGTAGAGACGTCTAGGGGGGTAACGTTTATGTGCAAGATTTACGCCCGCCCCGCGTCAAGCCCAAACCGCACGCCGTATAGAGCCGCATATATTACATAAATAGCCTTCAGTTCTTCGTCTTATGTCTCTAAGGTTTGTAGTAACGGCGTCAAGTATAGGCACTTTGATAGAGTGGTACGACTTCTTCGCCTACGCGTCGCTCTCCAGCTTCATAGCGGCCATGTTCTTCCCCAAGGGGGAAGCGGCGGCCGCCTTGATATACACCTGGCTGGTATTCGCCACGGGCTTCGCCGTGAGGCCTATTGGCGCCCTCCTCTTCGGCCATTTCGGCGACAAGGCCGGCCGCAAGTCCACCTTCCTGGCCACATTGGTCTTGATGGGCCTCTCCACGGCCGCCATAGGGCTAATACCGACCTACGCGCAGATAGGAATCGCCGCCACGGCCCTCCTCGCGGCCTTCAGGATGTTGCAGGGCATAGCCCTAGGCGGCGAATACGGAGGCGCGATAACCTACGTCATGGAGCACGTGCCCGAGGGGAAGAGGGCCTTCTATACGGGCTTCGTCGCGGCGACCCCGCCGTTGGGCCTCGGCCTCTCCTCCTTCACCGTGGTGGCCTCGGCGTCCTTGATGTCTCCGGCCGCCTTCAACGCATGGGGCTGGAGGGCCCCCTTCCTATTCGCCTTGGTCTTAATGGCGCTCGGCGCCTATTTGAGGTGGAAGCTCGACGAGACGCCGCTGTTCAAGCCCCTAAAGGAGAGAGGCGAGGTGCCCAAGGTGCCGTTGTTGGAGGTATTCGGCAAATACTGGAAGTGGGTAGTCGTGGGGACCGTCGTCGCCGCCGGCCACGCGGTGCTCGCCTACACCTCCACCGCCTATATCTTCACCTTTTTGACTCAAGTGCCCAAATGGAGCCCCGTCGAGGCGAACCTAATAGTGGGCGCCGCCGCGCTTGCCCAGCTACCGCTCTACATATTCGCGGCCTGGCTTGGAGACAAGATGGGCCGGAGGGCCGTATACGTGATAGGCCTCGTCCTCGGCCTCGCCACCTACTATCCTCTATACCTCCTCCTCTCCACGACGAAAGACATAGCGCTGGCCTCCCTCTACGTCTTCGTCCTAATCGGAGCGACTGCCTTCACCTTCAGCATGTTGGGCACGGCGCTGGCCGAGTTGTTCCCGACTAGGGTGAGGTACAGCGGCCTCTCGATAGCCTTCAATTTGGGCATAGGCTTCTTCGGAGGCTTTACGCCCTCTATAGTCCAAGCCATCGGCGTGGCCTTGAGGAACCCCCTGGCCGGGGTGGCGTTGTACACCTACCTAATCGCCTTGGTCGCCCTCGCCGTGGCGTTGTTCGTGTTGCCGGAGACTAAAGACAAGAGGCTCGCCTAATTTTTATATCGGCCCCAAACATTTTTCGGTGATGTGGTGTGCCGCCGCCGATCGATGAGGTCATTCCTGTCGGGACTGACGGCTTTATATAGCCGCGTCCCCAACCACATGTGAAGAGGCCGTTGAGGTTTTACGACATAGCTGTGGGGAGGGCCTTCGTCTCTACGGACTACGAGGTGGTGGAGGTCAAGTCGACGAGGCTCGCCGTGGCCAAATCGCCCTATACCGGCAATACTTGTTACAGCTTCGCGCCGAGGAGGGCCGAGCTCAAATCGGAGAGGCTGGACCGCTACCTCGCCGCCTAGTAGCTGTATATCTCCGACTCCTTAAACCAATAGGCTATCTCCCTCCTCGCCTCCTCGGGGCTGTCGCTGGCGTGTACCAAATTCCTTATGGACCTCTTCTCCCTATTGGCCAGATCGGGGCTGTCCGTCGAGAAGTCGCCCCGTATGGTGCCCGGCTCCGCCTTATAGGGCAGAGTGGCCCCTACGAGCTTCCTCACTACGCTCACGGCGTGGTTCCCCTCCGCCACTAGGAGGAGTATAGGCGTCTCGGTCATGTAGTCCACAAGCCACCTCTTGACCATCTTCCCTATCTCCACCGGGTCGTCTGTGCCCAGCTCCGCCTTTGCGTCTATCCCCATTTCCCTATAGCTGTTGAGGGTCTTGTTGCCCACGCTCCTCAGCCACCCTTCGTCGCTGGGGTAGAAGCCCTCCATCTGCTCCCTAGTGGCCCACACCATCTTGGCGGCAACTATCTTGAGCCCGGCTCTCTCCAGCCTGGAGATTATCTCGCCGGCGAGCCCCCTCTTGATGGCGTCGGGCTTGACTATCACTAGAGTCCTCTCGATCATGGAGGGCCAAAAAGGCGGGTATTTTTAAGGAATCAACGCGAAGAGTATTGCGGGGATTGCCGCCCCCAATATGACGGAGAGGCTCGCCGTGAGCACCGAGGTGGCGTTGTCGGCCGAGGGCCCCGCCGCCTCTACCAACTGCCTAAACACCCTCAAGTAGTAGGGGGTGGCCAACGCGCTGTTGAGTATGACGAGGACCGCGACGCCCACTTGGCCCAGAGCCAGCGCCAAGAGGATCAGGAGCAGTTTAGGCCAGAAGCCCAGAAGCGGCGGGACGCCGAGGAGCGAGAGCACGTTCAGCGAGTTGGAGAGGACGCGCCTCTCGGGCACGACGTCGGCGTGTCTGACCGTGAGGGATCCGAATATGCCGGCCTTGGCGAGGCCCGACGTCAAGCCCTCCAGCACCAATATGAGAGAGGCCACGTAGAAGGCCGAGGCGGTGCCCACAAGCGGCAGGGACAACGTCTTATCTCCGAAATAGAAGACGAGGCCTACTGCGGAGATCGCGTAGGACATGTGGGCGATTGAGGAGTAGGCCAAGATCCTCCCGAAAGTCCTCGCCGTGAGGCCTGCAATATTTGCAAAGGTCATAGAGGCGAGGGAGACCACGAGGAGGGCAAAGGCGGCGTGTTTGGGCATCGGCACCACTTGTAGTAGAGTCAGTAGGACCAGCAGGGGAGTCAGCTCGCCGAATATGGCCAAAACCGCCACGCCCTTGGGGGTGGACAGGGCGAAGGCGTCCACCATCCACAAGTGGGCGGGCACGAGGCCGAGCTCGAAGACGAAGCCGAAGGCCATTACTACCCAGCCCAGGGTAGGCGCCACGTAGACGGCCAACGCGAAGCCCAAGACCATTAGGGTCTTGCCCGCAGCAGAGAATATGAGGTACTTGAGGGCTCCCTCTATGTTTTCCCTCTCCCTCCCGGAGGCCAACAGCCCGTATAAACTGGCTGTCGCGACGGCCAACGCGGCGAGCCCCGCAAAGGCGTAGTTCAACGCATAAGCTGGCTCTGTCGCGGCCCTATAGTAGGCGTAGGCCGCCAGCGCTGTCGAAGCGGCCGAGAGGCCTAAGGCGAGGCCCAAGCCCCCGTAGGGCCAGTCCAGGGCGAACGCTATGACCAAAACGCCGAATAGGGCGAAGAAGAAGGCCGCCTCCGGGACGAATACGGCCAGTGCGAAGATGGCGACGCCCATCGCTGCGGCGAGATAGCGCCCGTCCACTTTAAGCGTAAGCGGCGCCAAGGCGGCGAATATCAAGACCACTAGGAAGAACGGGTCGATCATGTCACTACGAGGAGGACCAGTATTAAAGTCCCGACTATGGCGAATAGGAGGTACCAGCTGAGGCTACCGGTCTGCAACTTCCTAAATGCGGCCGACATCTTGCCGAAGGCGGCTGGAAACGCCGTGTGGTACAAATTGTCGAAGACCCCGCGGTCTATAGCCCAATAGACCGCGTTGGCTAGATGGTAATATGCCCAATAGACCAGCCCGTCGTAGAGCCAGGGCATGTAGAACCTCCTATAGCCTATCCTCCAGATGGGGGCAAGCGCCTCTGACCTCACGCCCGGCCTCAAGACGTAAAGCGCCAGCGCCGCCACGAAGCCCGCCAGGAAGGCCAGAAAGCCCGGCGACGCCACTAATTCGGCTATCCTATCGGCGTATAGGTACGCGAAATATCCGCCCAGGCCGATGGTGGCTACGGCGAGTATTGTATATGGGACCCACATGATGGGATGGGCCTCGTGTATATGCTCCTTGGGCTCCGGTCCGTGTATCAACGACAGGCCTATGAGCCTGAGGCCGTAGAGAGGCGCCAAGAACGCTATGAGGCCGGCTACGAAGGCGCCGGCCTCGCCGATGACGTCGAAGCCAGCCGCTATGGCCTCCACGGCGCCCTCCTTGGTGAAGAACCCGGCGAACGGCGGAGTCCCCACTAGGGACAACATGGCGAGGATCAAGGCGAAGGAGGTTATGCCCATGTAGTGGCGCAATCTGCCGACGGCGCCTAGATATTTGGTGTGGGCCTCGTGTATCACGGCGCCGTAGCCCATGAACAGAGGGGCTTTGGATACCGCATGGCCCACTATTTGGAGGAAGGCGACCCACAACAAGGCCGCGAGCAACGCGCTGTTGGAGAGGCCTACAAGCCCGGCGCCTCCTGCGGCCGCCGCTATTATGCCCAAATTGGCCGCAGTGGAGCCCGCCAGGACGAGCTTGAACTCGTCTACGGTCAGCGCGATTATGGAGGAAAGTATGGCCGTCAGCGCGCCGATAATGAGCACCACGGAGAAGTAGACGGCGGCGCCGGGCGCCGAGGCGAATATGGGCGCCGTAATTATCAAAAGGTAGACGCCCGCGTTCACCATAGTGGCCGCGTGTATCAAGGCCGAGACGCTAGTGGGGCCTGTCATCGCTGTCAAGAGCCACTCCGTGAAGGGGAACTGCGCGGACTTAGTGAACGGCCCCATGAGGAAGAAGAGGAGGGGCAGGAGGCCCAGGGCCTTCGCGCCGGTCTGTAAGAGGCCCGAGAGCTGGACCGTGCCGGCGGCCGCGAAGATGTAGGCCAGTGCGACCAGGAAGGCCGAGTCGCCGACCCTAATGGTCAATATGGCCCTGAGGCCCGCCTTGGAGGGCGGCCAGAAGTAGTCCACGAGGGCCACCCTATCGCCGGGGTGGCCGACCCACTTGACGTCGGGCTCGTCGTCTTTGTACCAATGCCCTATTAAGGCCCAAGAGGCCAGGCCCACGCCCTCCCAGCCGACTAGCAGGAACCAGAGGTTGTCGGCGTAGGTTATTATGAGCATAGAAGTCGCGAAGAAGCCCATGAAGAACCAATACCAGCCCGGCCTGTAGTCTCCCTCCATGTACTTCACGCTGTACAGCACTATGAAGAAGACCAGCCAGGCCACGAGCATCCCCATGACGCCGCTGAATTGGTCTAGGTGTAGCGATATGTACAGGCCCAATTGCGGTATCCAGGGGATGGAGTAGGTCTCGGCGTAGAGCCCAGAGGCGCCCGGCTCGTAGGCCAGTATGGAAAACACGGCGGCCAGAAGGGCGCCGGCCACTACAGTCCACGCCTTGGCCTTCTCTCTGGGCAGGAACAACGTGGCTATCGACGCTATGAGCGGCAGGAAGATAGTCAAGAAGATATATTCGACGTTCATAGCCCAGCCAATACGAGGCGGTTTTGTACATATGCGCTTATGTTGGCCCACATGCTAGACGACATGGGCGGCAGGAACAGCAGGACCGACAAGAGCGCCGTGGCGACTATGGCCACCAACGCCGCGTCGTACGGCCCCGTCCCGCCCACCTTGGGCGGGCCGAAGAAGACGTTCTTTATGGTGGTGAAGGCATAGGCGCCAGTTACGGCCAACATCGCGGCGAAGGCTATATATATCTCTATATATTCCGCGCCCAAATAGGCCTTCGTCAAGGCGACCGCCAGAGTTATCTCCGATATCATGCCGATGGTCAATATCCCCGCTAGGTTCAAAAAGCCCACTACGGCCGCGCCGGCCAATGCCGAGTTGTAGCCGTAGAGCCCGCCCATCCTGTCTATATCGCGGGTGTGTATATGCATGATGAAGTAGCCGGCCGTCATGAAGAGGACTGCCTTGCCCAGGCCGTGGCTGATATATATGAGGGCCGCCGCCGTGAGGCCGTAGGGGTTGTTTAGAGAAAGGGCGAGGATCATATAGCCCATCTGGCTCACCGTGGAGTAGGCGAAGAGCCTCTTTATGTCCTTCTGGACATATGCCATCAAGCCTCCATATATGGCCGTAGCTATGCCGTACCAGCTGAGGGGCGTAAGCCAGTTATGGGGCATCAACGGGAGCGCCGCGACCGATATGACGTACCCGCCGAAGCCCACAAGCACCGGCGACAACAAGGCCGAGAGGGGCGTCGGGGCCTCCGCGTGGACGTAGGGCAGCCACATGTGGACGCCTAACGCCGCCATCTTGACGAAGGAGCCTATGAGTATCAAAAGGACCGCCAGCTCGAGCACCGATGCGGGCAGAGAGGCGCCGGGGGGCACAGGCACCGACGTAATTCCGTGCATATACAAGACGATGAAGCCCGCCAGCATCAACAAGGCCGCCACGTGGGACCAGACCAGATACATTACGGTTATCCTAGCCCTGTTTCCATAGCCGTAGTAGAGCACTTGGAACAGAGAAGCTATCAGAGCCACCTCTATGAAGATATATATGCCCAAGAGGTTGCGGGCCATGAAGGCCCCAGCCAAGCCGCCCAAAAAGAAGCCGTAGGTCAGATAGAAGATGGTGTTCTTAACGCCGAGCTCTTCGGCCCTATGCTCCATATAGGGCGCCGAGAAGACGGCCACGGTGATCCCCACGAGGGCGACAGTGAAGACGTAGGCGGCGTTGTAGGGCTCTAGGTAGAGCGAGAAGATAGACCAGAGGCCGGGCCCCACGTAGCCGGAGAGGCCGCGGCCCACGAAGAGCACCAAGGAGGCCACCGCCAAGAGCGGCAACAACGCGACGGCGCTTATATAGGCGGCTATTTCTGTAGACCGCCTAGCGGCGGCGTATGCGGCCAGCGATAAGACCATGGGGAGCAGTATTGATAGGTAGAGCTCTAGGCCCGTCATTTCTCCCTCCCCGATCTTAACTCCTCTAGGTCTGTGGTCTTGGCGGCGGCATATGCCCTATATATCACCGCGCCTATTATGGCCACCTCGCCGGCGGCCATGGAGATCAACAAGACCAACGCCCAGAGGCCTACAGAGGGCGCCGTCGAGAGCACGGGGGCCAGGGCCGCGAGGGCGCCGACCACTACTATCTCCACAGCTATGAGGAGCCTTACCATGTTCCTGCTCGCCGCAAGTCCGTAGAAGCCTATTGCGATCAAGACCAGCCCTACTGCGATTGCCGCTATCATGGCCTCCGCGCTGTCTCTATGGCGACAACCAGCGACGATATGAGCAGAGCGGCGATGAGGGCTAGCAGGTCGTAGTTTGGCTGTATCGGCTGGCCCATCTGGGGCGGCGGGGACTGGGGCAGTAGCCTCCAGAGGAGCAAGGCGGTCAACACGGCCACGACCGCCACGGCGATTTTGTACCTCTTAGGGTAGTCGAAAAAGCCGCCGTACATAGACGCCGTCGTTATCACCATAAGTATCACGGAGCCGATGTATACCACAAAGATCAAGAAGGAGCCCACTATGGAGCCCAACAGCGCGTAGTATGCCGCCACTGAGGCGGCGGAGAAGGCGAGGTTCAAGGCGGCTATGGCGTTGTCTTTAACCAATACTGCAAGAATCCCGAATATTAAGGCAGAGGCTAAAACTAGGTATTCCAGGAACATGGAAGTGATAGAAGGAGCCCCTTTTAAATAATTCTTACGCCGAATGCAACAATAAATATAATGATGGATCGAGCGCCTAGCTCTCGACGACTGGCACCGAGGGGGCCGGCGGGAGGGGCTTCGGCTCGCCCAGCTCTCCAGTGGCGACCTTGACCACTCTGCCCTTGGAGTACTCGTGGACCACCTTGACGACTCTGGGGGCCAGCTTGGGCACCTGCGGCGGCTTCCTCATCATGTCGGGCGTATACATCATGTCTTCATGGCGGTAGAAGGCCATATCCCTAATATCTGTGGGGTATAGGGCGTAGGTGGGACATGCGTCTATACAGTAGTGACACATTATACAACGGCCGTAGTCTATGCCGGGGTACCGCCTCCCGTTTTTCTCCATGTACATCTTTATGGCGTTGGTGGGACATATCCTCGCGCAGATCATACAGGAGGTGCACCTCTCGGTCCACAGCCCTATCCACCCCCTAATCCTGCCCATATAGTCCGGCGTCTCGTAGGGATAATAGACGGTAAGCCTCTCGGGCTTTATCGCGTACTTGAGGCCTATTCCTAAGACCTCGAGGACGGCCCTTACGGCCTCGCCGAACTTCTGGCCCGCCATGGTCACAACAAGAAGTACTCGACTGCCGAGAGGGCCGTGGCGCCTAGGGCCAAGGCCAAGACCCACTTCCAGCTGAAAGAGAGGGTGTGGTCGAGTCTGGCCACTGGCATCACGGCGCGGAGGAAGACGAAGAAGAGCATGAGGACGAAGGCCTTAAACAACACCCAAAACGCCGCGGCGATATTGCCCAAAACGTCGGCGGGCCAGGGGCCGGGCGATATGGGGGCCCAGCCGCCTAGGAACACCAAGGCGCCCAACAACGAGTAGGAGAATAGGGCTATGTATATACCGCCGGCGTAGGTCAAGGCGAGGAATATAGACGAGAAGTCGCTATAGGGTCCTGTGGCCACGTCGCCCTCGTAGTCGGCTATCTCGAAGGGAAATCTGCTGGTGGCCACGGCGACTCCGATGATATATACTATAAACGCCAGGGGGTTGTATATGGCGCCGACTATGTAGGTCTGCTTCGACACTATCTCTATGGGGTCTATGGTCTTGTAGGTCAAGAACATGGCGGCGAAGGCGTCGAGCAACGGTATCTCGTAGGCTGTAATCATCAAGGCCTCTCTGGCCGCGCCGATATAGGCGAAACGGTTGTTGACGGCCCAGCCTATCCCCACGACGATTATGAAGAGGTAGAACAACAGAGCCAGGGCCATGATGAGGCCGTAGTGTAACGAGGGCCTTGAGAGCACGGCTAGGTAGGGCGACAGCGGCACCAAGAAGGACGGCAGTAGGGCCAAGGTCACGAAGAGGGGAGGAAGCACCACGAACAAGACGGCGTTTGCGTCGACGGGGATTATGACCTCCTGCATGACGAACCTAACGGCGTCGGCTATGAGCTGGAAGTACCCGCCGAGCCTCGGCGATATGTGGTAGGGCCCCACCCGCATCTGCACCCTCGCCGCTATTTTGCGCTCGGCCCAGACGATAGTGAGGAGGATCACCGTAGAGATCACCGCGTCGATCAAAAAGTCCCAAAGCCTCGGGGAGAGGAGCCAAGTGGGAAGGTCCATAGACTACGTAAAGACTCCCCTATTAAAGTTATCCACTCGCCATTGGACAAGCCGACATACGGCCGCGTCGAGGCCCGTCGGGGGTAGCCCAAAGGGCGAGGGGCCAGCTACCTGTCGGATTCGGGCGGGAAGAAGCCGAAAGAGCCGTATATGGCCGGGAGGTCCATGAGCCTCGCGCCTATCGTCGCCTTCATGAACGCCCTCAAGTTCTGCCAAGACGGCGTAGATATCCTGACTCTGAAGAGGTTAGAGCCGCCGGAGCCGAAGACCTGGAAGAAATACCTGCCCCTGCCGCCTTCGGTCACCCCGGTCCCCTCGGCCAGATTTGTGGTCGTAACGTAGTAGCCGCTCATCCTCACCATCTCGTTTATTAGCTCCCTCTCCTTAGGCGGGATCTTGTGGGCGGCCGCGTGGCCTATCAGAGGGCCGTCCATGGGCATTACCTTCAACAACTGCCTAATGATCTTGGCGCTCTCCCTAATCTCCTCGATCCTCACTATAGTCCTCGCCAAGGAGTCGCCGGCATCTTGCACCTTCACCTCCCACTCCACTTGTTTATAGACGCCGTAGGGCATGTCGCGCCTCGTGTCCCAATCCACGCCGGAGCCCCTCGCGCCGGGCCCTGTGGCCAAATAGGCGGCCGCCTCCTCCCTGCTCAAATAGCCCACGTCTTTAAGCCTCGCATATCCCGCCGGATTCTTGACCACGAGCTTGTAGAACTCGTCGAGCTTCCTCTCGAGGAAGTCCAGAAAGCCCGGCAGGCGGTCGTAGAAGGCCTTCGGCGGGGCCCTCCTAACTCCGCCCGGCAGGACCCAAGTCGGGGTGGTCCTGGCGCCTGTGGCTATGGCCCAGAGGTTCACTAGGAGGTCGCGGAGGCCGAAGCCGTACATAAAGCCCGTAGAGGAGCCTATCATTATGGCGTGTAGCGCCAAGTCGTAGAGGTGGACCGAGATCCTGCTCATCTCGCCGAAGAGTGTCCTGAGGTATTCTGCCCTCTCGCTCACGTCGTACTCCATCATCTTCTCCACGGCCATGGAGTAGGCCCAAGTCACGTTGATGGCGTCGGGGAGGGAAAGGCGCTCGAAGAGGGGCACGCCCATTATGAAGTGGCGGGTCTCGCCGAGCTTCTCCATAGTCCTATGGACGAAGCCGGGGTCCGGCCTGATGTCAACAATTATGTCGCCGTCCAGCTCCACAAAAAACCGGATGTGGCCCGAGGTGGGGTGTTGGGGGCCGAAGAGGAGCTCTAAGGTCTTCTTGCCGCCAGGGCCGCCCTCGACCTCCCTCAAAACCAAGCCGTATTGCTCCATCTTAAGGCCCATGGAATAAATCTCCACTATAAAAATATCGATTCTGCCATCTGCATAAAGCCGCCGCGGCGGATGGGGGTCAACCTTATAAAGGAGAGAACAATATCACCTGTGGAAAATGTAGATGTGGACAGCTTATTGGGTCTGTTGAAGTTGGTCCTCGACTTCGGGGGGAGGGCCCCTCTGTCCGACCTCGCAAAGAGCCTACATTTGACCCTAGACGAGCTCTACCACGTGCTCGACGCGGCCGCCAATCTGGGCGCCCTCAAGGTCCAAGACGGGCAGGTGGCGCTGACCAGAAGGGGCTTGGAGCTTCTACGTATGAGGTTCGGCGATATACACCACATGTTGAAGTTGAGGATAGAAGAACTACAGTAGGGACCTCCCGGGCTCTTTTTAGAAGCAAATCTATATACTTCATTTATTTTTAAATATATATTCATTGGATATAAAGCTTACTATTAGTAAAAAATCGCGTTATTAAGGAAAGAAATATATTTATTTTAGAGGTATTACGCCCCAATGGTCCCGGAAGAACTCGCCGAGTTTGCAAGATCCCTTGCGAGGCAGGTGGCGCGGTCAGCCGGAGGGGCGGACGTAGAGGAGGCGCTCTACTACGTCTACCTCTGCACCATAGGTGTCCTCAACGACGAGATGGAGAAAGTGGAGGTGGTGGGGGGACGCCGGTGGGTCTCCAAGAGGTTGCCCCCGCCGGAGCCCATAGCCGAAGAGATCCTCATGTGCGTCGGCGAGTCTTTAAGGCGGAGGAGACCCGTCGTCGAGAAGTACGACTACTACGCCTTCGAGCCGTGATCAAAACCAAAAGGGTGTACGAGGAGCCGAGCCTCGACGACGGCGTGAGGGTGCTGGTCGACAGATTGTGGCCTAGAGGTCTGAGCAGAGAACAGGCAAAGGTGGACTACTGGCTCAAAGAGGTGGCGCCCAGCGATGAATTGAGGCGGTGGTTCGGACACGACCCCGAGAAATGGGAGGAGTTCAAGGAGAGGTACTGGCGGGAGCTAGACGCCAAGAGGGACGTAGTGGAGAGACTCGTCGAGATAATCAAGACAAGCGGGACCGTGACGCTTCTCTACGCCGCCAGAGACCCCGATAGGAACAACGCCGTGGCCCTCAGGGAATACCTAAAGGCCAGATACGGCCTCTAAGGCCCAGGGCGCGAGCTCGGTTTTGGCAACGCCGCGAGGGACCCGATATAGGGGCTCTGGCACTCCAGCCTCCACGGCGACGGCCATATGGGGTACGACTATCCTGAAGGGCCGTGGGGCATAGGGGCCTTGAGGTAGTGGATGCTTCTAGGCAGGTCGTCCGGCCCGTAGTCCTCGATGGATATGGGCCTTATGGCTACCTCCGCCCCAGATCAGCCTTACGGATCGCTCCATGTCGGCGAATTCGGGCAAGACCTTCCTTAAGTCCTCGTAACTGTAGAGATTTACCATGTGTTATCGACAATTCGTAGCTTCTAGGCGTGATGGCAGTGTTG
>JBEULO010000134.1:9955-14642 GCA_041287225.1 Thermoproteus sp. | reverse complement strand
ACCGCCTTTAGGTACCTAGCCGCCACTACAGCAACTGCGATCAGCACGGCCCCAAGAGCGCTTGCCAAGGCCGAGTCGACCCCTCTGACCAGAACAGCAACAATCATGACGCCCACCACCGCCTCGAAGGCGGTTACTAGATAGATGTAGCCGAAATATTGCATTAAAAGCCTCCTCTCGACTTTCCCGTAGGGGGGATTCCCCGCCTCAAACCTCCTCTTCTTCGCCTCGGTCTGCCTCCTAGGCGCCAAGAAGTAGCTTATAGCCACCAAGGCCGTCGACGCGACCAATAGGAGCGCTATAAATACCAACAGCGCGGTCATAGGCCTAAGGCCCTCAGGGCTATCGACAGCGCTAGGGCGGCGGCCGAGAGCGCCAGCAGTTTAGACCAGCCGAGCCTCAAGGCCTGGTCTATCCTATATCTGGGATATATGCTTCTGACCAGAACCGCCGGGGCCACAAACGCCGTCATCTTCAACGCCGTGGCCAACGCGCCGAGCGCGGCGCCGTTGAAGGGCGACCAACCGCCTAGGAACAAGGCGGCTCCGAGGAGGGCGCCTACGTAGAGCTTCACGTAGTTTCCGCCGAATGCGAATATGAAGAGGGAAGAGCCATATTCGGTGTAGGGCCCCAACACCACTTCGGGCTCCGCCTCGGGTATCTCGAAGGGCAACCTTGTGGTGGACATCAATAGGGATATGAGGTAGGCGAGGAAGGCGAGGGGGTTCAGGAGGGCTCCCCACACCCGTTGGGACTCGACCGCCGCTATGGGATCCGCCGTGCCGTAGAGCACAAACATGGAGAGGACGGAGAGCAGTAGGGGCACCTCGTATGCCGCTGTGAGCAACACTTCGCGCACGGCGCCTATATATGTGAACTTGTCCAGTTCGGTCCAGGCCATGGCCACCATAAAGATCGTGACGACCATCCAGACCACTAAGGCGATCGCCAGGCCGTATCTGTTGTAATATATCAAGAGGCCGGGGGCGGCGGCCACGAAGGCGGCCGGGAGGCTCTCCGCCACGAACAGCAGGAGGGGCGCCGCGGCGAATACGAACCTATTCGTGTGGGTCGGCAGTACCAGCTCCGAAAACGCCAGCTTCAACATATCTGCAATCGGCTGGAGGAAGCCGCCGATCCTCTTGGAGACATAGAGGGGGCCGTACCTCCATTGTATCCTGGCCGTTATCTTCCGCTCGGCCCATATGGTGACGGCCAAAAAGCCCAATATGGAGAGGACTCCGGGGAAGACGGCGGCTGCGACCAACTGCAACTCGTCCACATTACCGCCGTGAGGTTGCCATAAAAATTTATCTAGGGACATCGGCCAAAAGGAGATATCTCCGCCAATAAAAATTGCTATTATTAATAATAGCAGACTTATATACGGGCGTTATGATCTACGTGGAGGAGGTCGTCGAGGCTTTCGAGGAGGCTAGGAGGGTCAGGAGGGAGAAGGCGGACTGGAGCTATATAGAATCACTCCCGCCTAAATTGAGGGCTGCATTGATATATTATATAGAGACCGGCGACATATATGTCGCCTCTAGGATCGCAGGGCTCACTGTCGACGAATTTAATGAGTTGAGGATTAAAGCCCGTGTCCCGAGCATCACGTGAGGCCATAGCCGACACCTCATTCCTAGTGGATTGGGCCAGATACAGCAAGAGGGATCTGCTCTTCGGAGTGTTTGAAGTGGTCCACATACCCGAGTCGGTACTGAAGGAGATCAAACTCCCCCCAGCAATAGACTGGGTCGCCCAAAGCCTTGCGGCGGGGAGGATGGCGTTATTTACAGAGACACAAGACGTCGAGAACGAGGCCAGGAGGCTCATGGCGTTGAGCCGCGACAGGCCTTTAAAGAGGATCGACCTGCCGGAGGCCATATGCCTCGCCGCGGGCGTCAAGTACGGCTATACTGTGTTGACGGAGAACGGAGGCGCCTATTTTGCGCCCAGAGTGCTCGGCCTGGGCGTAACCGTCTGGAGGGCCTTCGAGGTGTTAGTCGAGGCTTGGAGGTCGGGCCTAGTGGGCGATCTGGCCGGGGAGTTGAGAAGATATGAGGAGGAGACGTTGCATTTATTTAGGAGGAGGGACTGGGAATATGTATGTCGTATGACGAGGTGCTAGAATGGGACGAAGAGGCTAGGAGGGTCAGGAGGGAGAAGGCGGACTGGAGCTATATAGAATCACTCCCGCCCAGGCTCAAAGCCGCGGTGAAATATTTCATAGACACCGGCGATTTTAGGGTCGCGCAGATGTTGGCCGGGCTTGACTTCGAGGACTTCAGAGAGCTACTACGCAAGGCGCGAGTGCCCGTCGTGTTGTGATCAGACCAACGCCTTAGAGCCGGCCTCTGCTTTGACCGACTGGGGATCCATCTCGTGGGGCCTCTTGTACGTGGAGAGGTCCTTCCAGACGATCTCTATATGTTGTGTATGTTGTAGCGAGCCGGTGGGGCAGGCGTCTACGCAGTAGCCGCAGAGGATGCAGCGGCCCCAGTCGATGCCGGGATAGCGCTTCCCGTCCCCCTCCACGTGGAACTTTATGGCTTTTGCGGGACAGACCGCCTCGCAGAGCTGGCAGGAAATACATTTAGACCTATCGTTGACAATAAAGCCGCGGACCGCCGGGCCGTAGTCCCTCCTCTCCTCCGGCCACCTTACAGTCCAGGGCCTCTCGAAGAGGTTTTTGAGGGCTACTGCGAATAGTTTGGCGTGGGATATCATCTGCCCGCCGGGATGCAGGGGAGGCTGGGGTCCACGGGGCCTATTACCTCCTTCCCGACGGCTCTGTTTATGGCCTCCACGTCCCTATCTATTATCGCCTGTATCGTCTCCACCTCCTCCGGCTTTAGGTGTTTAAACCTGCCTTGTAGCTGGAGGAAACACTTGATGTGTTTCCTCTTGGGCACGGGCACCGTCACTCTGAACTCCCCGTGGTCTATCTCGTAGTTGACCCAATAGCCGGTCTCCGTGGCCAGTTCCAATATCCTTATGCCGTATTTGGGCTCGAAGCGCCAGCCCGGCGTGCAGGACTGCAGTATGTGTAGAAACGCAGGGCCCTCCGCCTCGGCCGCCCTCTTGAACTTGTAGACCATGTCGTGGACGTATGCGGGATTGGCGGTGGCCACATAGGGTATGCCGTGAGCCGCCGCGATGGCCGCCATGGGCTTCTTATGCGTGATGTTGCCCGGCACCTTCTTGCCCGCCGGCGACGTCGTGGCCGAAGCGCCGAGGGGGGTGGTGCCGCTCCGTTGTATGCCTGTGTTCATATAGCCCTCGTTGTCGTACATCACATAGATGACCTTGTGGCCTCTCTCCATCATGCCGCTGAGGGCTTGAAAGCCTATATCGGCCGTCCCCCCATCGCCTGCAAATACCACTATGTTTATCTTCCTATTGGGGTCTATGACCCCCCTCCTCTTCAGCACCTTTATGGCCGCCTCTATGCCGGAGGCCACCGACCCGCCGTTGCCGAAGGCCACGTGTATCCACGGCACGGCCCAGTTAGTACGCGGATAGACCACCGTTGAGACCTCGGCGCATCCGGTGGGGTTTATCACGACGGTGTCGGGGCCCAGCGCCTTGAGCATATGTCTGGCGATCACGCCTATGGTGCAACCGGCGCAGAGGCCGTGGCCCGGCAGGAAGTACTCCTCTTGGGGCAACTCGAAGTTCACGAATTCGTACTGGCCTTCGGCCTCCTCGGCCACCTTCATCCCGGGCAACAACACTTGGGTGCGGCGGATGTACACCTTGCCCGCAAAACGGCCTTTGACCTCGCTCATGGCCCTCCCCTCAGCCCTATGGTGTGTACCTCGTCGGGGCCCCACTGGCCCCTATACACCTTCAAGGCCCCTTCGTATATCATATCGGTGTCTATGGCCCTCATCCCTATAGTGGCCAGTATGCTGTAAATCGGCCTCGCCAAAGTCGCCTCTAGCTCCACCGCCATGGGCCCGTGGAGAGGTCCGCCGTGGTTTATGGCCCTGTCCATCACCACAACTTTATCCACATGGCCCAACAACTTCCTCAATAGGTCTCTAGGCCACGGCCTGATGACCCTAAGCCTCAGAGCGCCGGCCCTTATGCCCTCGGCCCTCAGCCTATCCACGGCTTTTTTCACCAAGCCGAAGATCGAGCCGTAGGTCACTACGGCCAGCTCTGCGTCTTCCAACTCGTACGGGACGGCCAGGCCGTAGTTGCGGCCGAAGACCTTGCCGAACTCCTCGTCCACCTCTTCTATCACCTTGATGGAGCCTCTGAGGGCCTCCGCGGCCTGCCATCTGACCTCCCAATACCATTCGGGGGTCCCGACGGCGCCTATGGAGACGGGTTTGTCCACATCGAGCCTGACCCAATTGCGGGTTATAGGCGCGAACTTCACGACCTCCTCCTCGTCCTCTGGAACTTCCAGCGGTTGTAACACGTGGCTGGTCCAAAAGCCGTCGTAAGCCACCACCACGGGGAGGTGGACTCTGGAGTCCTCGGCTACCCTATACGCTTGTATTATGGTGTCGAAGGCCTCTTGGGCCGTCTGGGTCAGATATATTATCCAGCCCAGCTCCCTCATGTTCATGACGTCGCTGTAGTCACCCCATACGTTTATAGGCGCCGACATGGTCCTCACGGCCATGCCCATGACTACGGGAAGCCTCAAGCCGACAGCTATGGGCAGGTTTTC
>JBEULO010000134.1:0-9924 GCA_041287225.1 Thermoproteus sp. | reverse complement strand
AATGTTCGCTCTCTGCCGTGATGTACTCGGCGTCAAGCTCGCCGTTGTTGACGTATTCTGCTAGCCTCTCCACCACTTGGGTCTGGGGCGTGATCGGATAGGCGGCTATTACCTCAGCCCTACACATTTTGACAGCCAACGCCACTGCGTGATTGCCGGTGAGCGCTATACGCCTCTGGGCTATTATGTGCTCTTTTGGGGCCAATATCTGCGCCGTCATATCTCCCTCACCATCTGTATTGCGCCAGTGGGACACACGTCGGCGCAGATGCCACAGCCCTTGCAGTAGTTGTAATCGAACTCTATGGTCTTCATTCTGATCTTCCTCCCCCTAGGCCCCTCCGCCTCCCTCCACGCCTCTATCACGGCGTCGTCGGGGCAATAGAGCCAGCACTTCCTACACATTATACATTTAGAGTGGTCTATTACGGGCTTATCTATACGCCAGCCTCCCGTCGTGTAGGGCAGGCTACTGCCCGGATAGACTGCACCCGCCTTGTTCACCTCGGCCCACCCCACGAGCTCGTAGGGGCCGGTCAAGAAGGCGGAAGTAGTGGAGATTATGCCTTTGGGTTTCGCCGTCGGGTCTACCCTCTCCGGCGGGATCACCACAGCGGTATCGTAGGCCTCTTTAGTCGCGGCGAAGTTCTCCTCCACGGCCTTGCCCAGTTGGTTCTCGAAGGCTTGCTTTATGGACTCCAGCCTGGGGAAGCCCATGACCTTTGCGAAGGCGCCCGCGAGGGGGCCGTTGGGCACGTCCAGCTTGACGTGGCGCCTGGCTATATCTATGGCGTCTAGCACCACTAGATGTACGTCGTTCCTACCCACCAGTTCTTTGATCTCTTCGGGCTTCTTGCCGGTGTTGATTATGATGTAGCCGCCCGGCTTGGCCGCATCTATGGCGAAACGCATGGGCTCTATCAGCTTGTCGTCGAAGACCACCACGACGTCTGGAGTCTTGACGGGCTCTTGGTCGTCGAAAGGCTCCTTGCTTATTGTCAAGAAGGCCTTCACGGGGGCCCCCCTCCTCTCGGCCCCGAATTCGGGGTTCGCCATGGCGTAAAAGCCGTCCAATATCGCTGCATTTGCTATAATGTAGGTGGCAGTCACTATCCCCTGCCCCCCGCGGCCCAGCCAGACAGTTTCAATCCTCATTGACTCCATCCCATTTTCCCCATAAATTTTTATCTATTGACCTAAGGGAATTGTTTAAACGATTTCTCTAAAAAAATCAAATTAACTATAATGCTGAAAGGCCGTGGAAGGCCCAAAGGGGCGCTACCAGGCCTAGGACAACCGCTAAGACCGCCACGGCTTGCGGGAAGGCGGCTCTCCCCGGCCTTATCGCCATCATCAACCTAAAGTAATACGGAGCGGCCATGACGACGTTGGCGAGCACATAGATGCCAGCGGCCGGGCCCAACAGCTCCGCAGAGGTCAGAACTAGAAGCGTTTTAGGCCAGAAGCCGAAGAGCGGCGGGAGGCCTATTTGATGCGCCGCGAGGACTACTACGCTCCATCTGGGCGCCCCGGATGCCATGGAGTAGAAGAGGCCCATCTTGCCTATAGAGTCCGCCAGCAGTATGGCCAGAGCCGCCTCGGGCCTCAGGGGGTACAAAAACGCCGCAAAGCCTCCGTGGACTATAGTGGAATATGCCAGTATGCGCCGCAAGTCGCCGCTAGTCAAGGCGCCTAGGTTGCCTATCAACATGGAGGCTCCCCCTAAGGCGTAGGCCACGAGAGGCACCACCAACGGCTTTAGGAACAGAAGCGCAAAGCCCCCCGCGAGGACTGGGAGGCTGCCGAGCGCCGCAAGGCCGGCGGGGCTCGACCTGCCGTAGACGTCGGGCACCCAGAGGAACATGGGGGCCAGCCCCAGCTCTAGGCCTATGCCTAAGAAGAGGAGGACCTCGCCGAAGGGGCCGTAGCCCCTAGTGCCGAGCCCCGCGAGGACCATGCTGGAGGCTATCGAGGAGACCACCAGATACCTAAAAATGCCCTCTAGGCTTCCTCTATCTAGCTCTGTGGGCAGGAGGGCGGCGGGAGCCAAGACGGCCATGAGGAACCCCAAAGCCTTGACGTAGAGCGCCGGCTCGCCCATCAAGACGACTCCAGTCGCCGAGAGGGCCGACGCGAGGCCTGAGTACTGTTTAAACCTGCCGGATCCAACCATGAAGAGGCCCAAATAGTAGGGCACGGCCAGCAGGGCTAGAGGCGAGGCGCCTAGAAGCAGATAGGTCAATACGGCCAGATAGGCCGCGTCTATCGCCACCGCAATCCTCCTAGCCCCCGTCGCCGTCCTGGCGACGAAATAGCCCAGAGCCGTATAGCCCACTAGAAGCGCCCCGTCCATATCTACCTCAACAGCCACAAGGCCGCCGCTACCGCCATGGCCGCGGCGACCCCCACGATGTATAGGTAGTACTCGAAGTCCCTCCCAGAGATGGCCGCAGAGGCCCGCCTCACAAGGCCCACAAGGCCTTCGTGTAGGGCCATGTCGACCGACCGGTCCGCCGTAGTCGCTACCGCCACTAAGGCGCGCCAGAGGGCCGGAGACGACGAGAGGGCGCGGTCCACCGCCGAGTCGAATCTAGCCGCCGCAGAGGCCAGCGCCTTGAAGGCTCTGGGGAGGGCCAAATCGAAGAGGAGGGGCAACCCCAACCTGCGGTACAACGCCTCCGGCATGTCTATATAGGCCAGCCCGAGGCCGACCAGCGAAAGCGCCCATATGGGGTTCGGCAATACGGCCGGGACGAAGATGGGGGCTGCCGCGAGGACTAAATAGGGCGGCGCCAGAGGGCCGACGCCCCTCGCGTTTTCGGTTTTGAGCAATAGGCGCCCCAAATAGCCTGCCGTGAGGGCCGAGAAGAAGAGGCTCCACAACGGCTCGCCCTCCTTGGCCAGAGCCCCTAGAGGCGTCAAGCCCGCTAGAGTCAACAACGACAAGAATATGGCTAGTTTTGACGCTAGGGGATACGCCGAGGGGGTCCTGCTACCGTCTTCATGTATGGCGTGCCCCACGGCGAGGAATAAAGAGGCCTTGACCACGCCGTGGGCGTATATTAACGTGAGGGCGCCCTCCGGCTCATTCAAGGCGAACGCAGTCATGAGGCCCAAATACGATGCAGTGGACGCGGCCAGGAGGACTTTGGGCTCCTTCTGTCCCAGCGCCACAATGCCGCCGTAGGTCGCAGTGAGCAGGCCCACAACGAAGGCCGTCTGTCCAGCCCAGCCCGGCATCAAGCCCGACAGCCTTATCAACAGCAGGGGACCGGCGGTGACCATAGTGGAGCTGTGCAACAAGGCGCTCACTGGCGTCGGCGCCGACATGGCAGTCATGAGCCAGTCGGTGAAGGGCAACTGTGCGCCTTTGGCGAAAGCCGCGATTAAGAATAAAGCGGCGACGAGGTCCGAGGCGGGGCCCCACGAGGAGATGTAGGGCCCATAGCGCAACGCCATGAGCGCCAAAGCGGTCGCCAGAGACACAGAGCCGACCTCCACGGTCAGTACCGCCCTCAACGCGGAGTCGCTGGGCTCCCAAAGCCACTTGACCCCCCATTTGGCGTCGCCCAAGCCCACCCTCCCCATCTCGTCGCCATCTCTATACGTCAATATGAGGCCCCAGCTGGCCAAGTCCAAGCCGGCCCATCCGGCCAAGAGCAACGCCCAGTAGTTCGCCGAGGCGAAAAGCAACATGGAGGCGAAGAATACGTCCATCCACATCCAGAACCACCCCCTCCTCTCTGCGTCCCTCATATAGAATATCGAATATGTGGAGACGACCGTATATATGCCCGAGACGAAGAGGAAGAGGCCCCGTTGGAAGTCCCCGTAGGCCAGATAGCTGGTCGAAGAGGACAAGAGGCCCGACGCCGATAGGGCGAAGACGGCGACGCCTGAGGCCAAAGCGCCTACGCCCCTCTTGATGGCTAGATCCAATAGGGCGGCCAGAAAGACCAGAGCCAACAACAGCTCTAGAGCCATAACAGGCCTAAGACCAAGAGGACGTACGGCGCGGCCGCCGCGGCTAGAGTCGGGAGCAACATGTCGAGATGCGCCTCGGGTCCCGCCTCGCCGCTTTTGTATATCCTATGGAGCAAGTAGAAGCTGTAGAGCGCGGTCGAGAACAGAGCCAGCACCAATAGGACTACGGCGGACGCGGCGTGGGGGACTCCCACCGCCACGAGGGCCTTGCCCAGAAGGTTGACCCCGAAGACGCCGGCCAGAGCTATAAACGCCATAGAGCCCGCCGCAAATAGGGGCCTGGTCGGCCCCAGCCTGTCTATATCCCTGACGCCCTTCTCTGTTATATATATACCGGAGAGCATAAAGCCAGCGGCCTTGGCGAAGGCGTGGCCCATGAAGAGGAGGGCAGTTGCCAGAAAGCCGAGATTCCCGCCTATTGAGGCGGCTGCGAGCAACAAGCCCATGTTGGCGATAGTCGAATCCGCCAGCGCCCTCTTTATGTCGGCCTCTCTGAACACCAAGAGGGAGCCGTATACGGCAGTGGCCAGGCCGTAGAGGTATAGGGCCTCTGCGGGCCACCCGGCCCCCGCCTCTAGCCTCCATATCCAGTAGGACATGAGGCCTACATGCACTGGCGACAAGAGGGCCGAAAGGGGCGTGGGCGCCTCGGCGTGGGCGTAGGGCAACCAGAAGTGGACCCCCGCCGTGCCCATCTTTATGAGCAGGCCGAGAAGGACCAAAAACGACGCGGCCCCCGCGGCCTCGAAGGCGTACGCCTCAAAATGGCCCGAATAGGCGACCCCCACTAGGAAGGACACAGAGCCTATCTGCGCCCATATGAAGTACAACAGCCCTATCCTCCTCCTATTGCCGTAGCCGAAATACCAGATGAGTAGGAAGCTCGTAATTATGCTGAGCTCTAACGCCAAGAAGACCATGACCAAGTTCTCGAAGAGCACAATGAGGTCGAAGGAGAGGACGTAGAGGGCGTGCACCGCGTAGTACCACCTATCTGCCCCTAGGTGTTTCAAATAGCGGGGGGCATATACGGTGACCAATACGCCGAGTATAGAGGCGGTGGCGACAAAGGGGGCCTTCCATATGTCCAGAGAGGCTTGCACCGCGCCTATATAGGGCAGGACGCCCAAATCTGCAGTCCCTCCGTACATTAAGAAGTAGAGGAGGGTGGACGCCGTAGAGGCGAGCGCGGCCGGCATGCCCAGCCTGATGGCCGCTAGCGCCAAGGCGGTAGACGCCGCGGTGACCAACAAGAAGACCTCGCTATACATGGCCCTTCTTTGCCAGCTTGTAGGTGGCCGCCACCAGCAGTAGCGTCTCCGCCACGCCCATGGCCGCGGCCACTGCGGCCAGGCTTAAATCCCCCGAGAGAGCCGCGCCGAATATTCCGCCCAGTATTACGACCTCAACGCCTATGATGGTCCTCACAGGCGAGTTGGAGGCGCCTATGAGCAAGAGGCCGCCTGCTATGAGGGCCAGAGCCACCGCCAGCTCCATCATGTCGACACCTCCACCGCTATTTCGAACGCAAATGCCAACAACACGGCCAGGAGCAACACCGCAACTGGGTCGAAGGAGGCCGTAAACGCCGGGGGCCTCTCGGCGCCCGCGAGACCTAGAGCCAAGAGGGCCAGAGCCGCCAAGGCGGAGAAGGCGGTCCTCCTCAACCTCACTGTGGGGCCTCCGTCGCCTAGCGTCGCCGCGGCGACTACCACTAGAGTCAACGCCGCGACTATGTATATCAGAGCGATTAAAATGAAGAGCACAGGCTCGCCTAGAGCCGCGGCTCCCAACGCCACCAACACGCCGAGGACCGTCAAAAGGAGAGAGGCGTAGATGTTGTCGCGCACGGCCAGTATGGACCCGATTAAGATGACAGCTCCGACGAGTAGAGGCCAAAGCATATACGCCCCAACAAAATCCTTTAAAAGTTCATTCAATGACTATTGATAAAAGTGCGAAAGAAGTGTAGAGAAAATTAGAATTAACTATAATTAGGTTAACTCGATAAACCTCGCGACGGCCGTATATTTACTTGTCGTAATAGATACCGGCTTCTCCGCGAATTTAAATTATATAAAATTAAAGAAAGATTTTTAAAAAATGTAGTAGGGGACCTACGTGAAGCAGATGGTCTCCGGCCTGGCCTCAAGGCTGGCGAGGTGGAGCACCAAGTGGTCTCTATGGCCCCCCCACCTCGTCACCGCCTGTTGCGGAGTGGAGATAGGCCACGTCTTCGGCTCGGTCTACGACGCGGAGAGGTTCGGCATGTTGCCCATAGGCAGTTTGAGGCAGGGCAACATCCTAATCATAGAGGGGACTATAACCAAAAAGATGGCGAAATTCGTGAAATACGTCTACGAACAGATGCCGGAGCCCAAATTCGTATTAGCCATGGGCGCCTGCGCCATAAAGGGGGGAGTGTTCTACGGGAGCTACCACATGGTCCCCGCCTCTAAGGTCGTGCCGGTAGACGCCTATATATCCGGCTGTCCCCCAACCCCCGAGGCCGTGTTGAAGGCGGTAGAGGAGCTCCAGAAGAGGATAGAACATGGCTAGGGAGTGGCCGTTCACGGCCGAATACGGCTCTACTTTCTTCCTCGAGGACGAGGAGGAGCTGATAGGCGGAAGGCGCGGGCTCACGTTAGTCGTGGGGCCCCAACATCCGGGGTCCGGCCACATGAGGCTCTTCGTGGTTCTGGATGGAGATGTCATCGCCGACGTCGTGCCCGACCCCGGCTTCGTACATAGAGGGATCGAAAAACTGGCCGAGAACAGGCCCTACTGGACCCTCGTCCCTCTAGTGGAAAAGGCCTCGATTATGGATAGCGCAAATATAACCTATCCGCTCGTCCTGGCCTTAGAGGGGGCCCTCTCGCTGGAGCCCCCGCCGAGGGCCAAATACCTCCGCCTAGTCCTAGCCGAACTGACTAGGATCAGATCCCACCTATACGACTTGGCCCTACTGGGCATATTCCTGGGCCACTCGACGGCCTTTATGTGGGGCTTCGCACTACAAGACCTATTCGCCGAGGTCTTCGCCAAAATTACGGGAGCCCGCACCACTACGGCCTACCACGTGCCCGGCGGCGTGAGGAGGGACATAAGGCCGGAACACATAGAGGCGGTCAACAAGCTCTTGGCGAGGGTGGAGGCTAAACTGAGGGACTTCAAGGCCATATTCCTCGACAACCCCGTCACCAAGGCTAGGCTGGAAGGCGTCGGCGTTCTGGACGCCAAAAGGGCGGCAGAGCTGGGGGTCGTGGGGCCTTTCGCCAGGGCGTCCGGGATAGACTACGACGTGAGGTCCGCCGCGCCCTACGACGCATATGCCGAGCTGGGCTACAAGCCCGTCGTGGAGAAGGCGGGAGACGCGTGGGCCAGAGTACTAGTGAGGTGGCGCGAGATCTACGAGTCCATGGAGCTGGTGAGGGCCGCCTTGAAGGCACTGCCGGAGGGCGAGGTGATAGACCAAGCCCTCTTGGCGCAGGGCTCCGAGCATTGGAGGGGAGGGACCGCCGGAGTTCTAGGCGCCTACGTCTACATGTACCCAGAGCCGGGAGAATATATAGGCCTCGCCGAAGCCGCGAGGGGGGCTACGTACGTCCACCTCTTCGCGACGGGCCTCCAGAGGGCCTTCAGGCTCAGATACGTCACGCCCAGTTGGAAGAATCTAAGGGCCATGATAGAGGCCATGAAGGGCCAGAGGCTCGCCGACATGCCGGCCGTATATATGTCTTTCGGATACTTCCCGCCCGAGGCGGACCGATGAAGGTCAGACTACTAGATCTAGATAGAGGCGGCGAGGTCGAAGTGGAGATAAGCCCCGAGGCCAGCCTCTTGGAGCTGATAGAGAGGCTCAAGGCCGTAGGCGCCTTGAGCGCGAGGGAGGCGGCCGTCGTGGGCGTGACCGCCGACGGGAGGACCGTGGCATACGTGCCGGCGGCCAATGTGGCCCAGCTGGCGGCGTATTCAAACCAAATCAGGGCCGCTCTGGCCTTCAGGCGTTTTCCGCTACACGGCTCTAATCGATAAATATCTACTTCTATTATAATTATTTAAAATACAGAAAAATATTTTAATATAGGGCTTGACGGGGAGATATGGGCCTAAGGAGTGGAGAACAATATGTAGAGGGCCTAAAAGGCCGCAATAAAGTCAAGATATACGTATTAGGCAAACGGGTAGACGACGTGACCGCCCACCCCTTCTTGAGGCCTTCAGTCAAGGCCTTCAAGGCGACTTTCGACGCGGCGTTCGAGGAGGACACGAGGAGCCTCGCCAGGGCCTACAGCCCCTTCATAGGGGAGGAGGTGAACAGGTTCGTCCACATACATAGGGGCCCTGAGGACCTAGTGGCCAAGGTGAAGCTCTTGAGGAAGTTGAGCCACAAGGTGGGGACTTGTTTCCAGCGGTGTGTGGGCTGGGACGCCCTAAACACCCTATATATAATCACCAGCAAGCTGGCAGAGAAGGACGGCAAGAAGGAGTACTACAAGAGGTTCGTGGAGTACCTCAAATACGTACAGAAGAACGACTTGGCGCTGGCAGGCGCCATGACTGATGTCAAGGGCGTGAGGACCTTAAGGCCCAGCGAACAGCCCAACCCCCACGCCTACGTCAAAGTCGTAGAGGAGAGGAGCGACGGGATTGTGGTCAGCGGGGCTAAGGCCAACATTACTGGCGTGGCTGTGGTGGACGAAGTGGTGGTCATGCCGACTAGGGCCATGACTGAGCGCGACGAGGCGTACGCCGTGTCTTTCGCAGTGCCTCTAAACACCGAGGGGATCACCGTCGTGGTCGGAAGGCAGGTAAACGACGCGAGGAGGATGGAGGAGGGCGAGATAGACGCCCTGCCTTACTTCTTCAACCACGAGGGCCTCGTCATATTCGACAACGTCTTCGTCCCCTGGGAGCGGGTCTTCTTCTATAGGGAGTGGAAGAGGGCGGGGGAGTTCGTAGAGGTCTTCTCCTCCTTCCACAGACAGGGCTATGCGGGCTGTAAGTCGGGCCTCGGCGACGTGATAATAGGAGCCGCCTACAACTTGGCGAAACAGCTGGGAGTCGCCGACAAGCCCCACGTGCAGGACAAGCTCACGGAGATGGCCTTCCTAAACGAGACCATGTACTCGGCGGGCCTCGCCGCGAGCTGGGAGGGCAAGAAGGTCGCCGGAGGCGAGGAGGGGGGCTGGTGGGTCAACCCCATGTATGCCAACGTGACGAAACACCTAGTGGCGAGATTCCCCTACGAGATAGCGCGGCTGGCCCACGACATAGCCGGCGGTATATTAGGCACAGGCCCCAGCGAGTTCGACTTGAAGAACCCCGAGATAAAAGACCTAGTGGCCAAATACATACAGGGAGTCCCCGAGTTCTCGGCCGAAGAGAGGATGAGGATGATCAGGCTTCTAGAGAACACAAGCCTCAGCGTGGCCTACCTCGTCGAGTCCGTACACGGGGCCGGGAGCCCGGAGGCCCAGAGGATATCCATAAGGCGCCTTTACGATCTCGACATGGCCGAAAGGATAGCGAAAAGGCTCGCCGGCCTCAAAGCCCAGGCGCAAGACGCTAGGGTGGAGCCCAGAAAGCCCTCCGAAGCCGAAAAATAATATAGCCAAGCGTATTTATCCCCCTCGGCGATTTTTCTGCCAGACCGCCGCACGGCTAGGCGCCAGCCGCCCAAATCGCCTTTGCCCGACAGAACCCGCAGTCGGCCATCCGCCTGACCTCTGCCCGTCAGCGCCTCGGCGTGTGCCTCAGCCGCACTGGTCGGCATATTGGAACGCGTCGCAATCCTTCACTTTGCCTTCTTGAGGCTAAGTTGGATTATACTCCACGCAGATCCAGGCGGGTAGGGCGCCTTCACAGTACGCTGAATCCTTATGAGCCGGATCCTCCGGCGGGCCAACTTCGCATCTTAAAGGGCGTGGGGGTTAGCAA
>JBEULO010000133.1:0-14667 GCA_041287225.1 Thermoproteus sp. | reverse complement strand
TTTGGGTTCCAATTTATAAACTATGACCGAAGATCTCGGCGTATAGTTTCGGCCTTATCGGCGAGCTGGAGAGGGGATAGAGCTCTTGTTTTTCGGCTATGGGGCCCTCCAACGCCTTATAGGCGCTGGTCAGCCTATCTAGGAACTCCTCGTCGAGTTGCCCCAAATCGACTTTGGCCTTGGCCAGATCGTACGCCGCTTCGTATGTAGCTGAGGCGATAGTTGGTCTGTCCATCAAATCTGTTTCGTAATTCAACATCATATACCAAGGTTTTTGTAAGAGTAATTTTCTATGTTCATCTAAAGTCTTTGCTAAAAGTTTATATCCGAACTTACTGGGATTTTCGAATGCCGGGCTCGCAGGATCTATAAACGGCGCTAACGGCGCCACGAAGGCATCCGCCCTGTTCGAAGCCGCCTTATATAGCTCCTTATAGAAGAGGCCGAACGGCCTATTGGGCTTTTGGCCCGGCAAGCCGATCATGAAGTAGAAATCGACCCTATCGAAGATAGAGGCGTTTTTGGCGAAGCTAAACAACGCATCGTTGGTGAAGGGCCTGCCGAAATTCCTCCTAATCTGCTCGTCGGGGTCCTCCGGCGATATTTGTACAGACACCCTATCTCCCGCAGACCTATACAGTGCCAGCCAGTCTCTTGTAGGCGGCGAGAAGAACTCGAATATGAGCTCCACATCGGCTTTTTCCTTCTGCAAGAGGCTTGTAAGCTCTTCTATATAGCGCCTCCCCAAGGCCCGTAGATCGCCCACGAAGAAGACGGGCGCCCTAACCCTCTCGACTATTTCCTTGTATTCCTCAAAGACTGCGCGGGGGCTTTTTATCCCCAGACAAGTCCTGCCTAGGAGCCTATAGGCGTAGGCGCTACCGCCACAAGTTGCACAATTGAATAGACAACCCTTATATGTGATAATAGCAGTTATAGGGTTCTTCAAGAAGTCGGCCCACGGGAGCGCGTAGATCACGCCGCTCCTCGCTACGACTTTTGTAAATACATCATACTTGGGCCTGTATTCATCAAGACGACAAGGCGCAACTAGCCTATTGGCCTTAGGCCGGGGCCCCCTATAGGCTAGATTCGGCACTTTCGACAAGTCTCCCCCCTTAGTTAATACCTCGTAGAGCCCGTATAGGGCGAACTCCGCCGTGTCCCCCAAGACTATATAATCAACCCAGGGGCACCTCTCCAAGATCTCTCTCCAATAGTAGGTCGCAGACAGCCCCCCTAGGACTACGACGGCCTCATGTATTTCTTTAATCAAGCGGGCGACCTCCAGAGCCCCATGGGCGTGGACAAGCCAGTGGAGGTCTACGGCGTATACCTCAGCCCTTATGGACTTCAAGAACTGAGCGGCGTCGAATTTTTCGTCGAGTAGCATCAACGCCGCTATGTTGAATAAGCCGACTTTTACTCCGCGCTCTTCTAGATATGTAGCAAGCGAAGAGAAGCCGGCTGGATACATATCGAATACAGGTCTAGACGGTATGACGTCGCTTATGGGGGCCGCTGTGGGATATCCCATCTTCCTAAAATCGTAGACGCTGGGGGCATGAATCAGCGCTATATCGTACACGCCATATAAAGCCCCTATGTACTTATTAGCCCTCCTACATGTCTATAAGGAATAACCGCGGCGCGCATAAGGCTTAAATAAATTTAAAACCATTGTGACATGCCGGGGATTCGGTGATGTCTAATTATAACGCCCTAAAGGTAGAAGAAGAAGTCAGGAAGTTCTGGCAGGAAAATAGAATCGAGGAGAAATGGCGCGACTTCAAGCCGGGCGGCAAGAAGTTCACGTTCTTGGAGGGCCCGCCGACTACTAACGGCTTCCCTCACGTCGGCCATATAAGAGGGCGCACCTACAAGGACGTAGTCTTAAGGTTCTGGAGGTCTCGGGGGTATTCCGTCTGGGCGCAGGGGGGATGGGACATGCAGGGCCTCCCGGTGGAGCTCGAGGTGGAGGTCAGACAGGGGCTCAAGAGCAAAAAGGACATAGAGAAGTTCGGCGTTGCGAAGTTCGCCGAGGAGTGCAACAAATTGGTGGACTACTATCTTGGTTTTTGGGAGGAGTGGGGAACGCGCAGGCTCGGCCTCTGGCTCGACTTGAAGAACGCCTACCAGACGAGACAGCCGCGCTATATAGAATACGCCTGGAGGCTCATAAAGAGGGCGCACGAGCGGGGACTACTCGCAGAGGACTACAAGGTCTTGTGGTTCTGCCCCCGTTGTGAGACCTCTCTCAGCGACCACGAAGTTGATTTGGGCTACGCCGAGCGGGAAGACCCATCTATATACGTCAAATTCAAAGTGGAGGGCAGAGACGACGAGTACTTAGTCGTCTGGACCACGACGCCTTGGACTATTGTGGACAACGAGGCCGTTGCCGTACATCCCGAATTCGACTACGCGAAGGTCGAAGTGGACTTCGAGGGGAGGCGCGAGTACTGGTGGCTCGCAGAGAGGCTGGCGGGACAGCTCATGCAACTCTTCGGAATTAAGGAGTGGCGGATAGTGGAGACCAAGAAGGGGAGCGGGCTGGCGGGAATCCGCTACGTACATCCGCTGGCGGATTTAGTGCCGGAGAGGAGCTCAAGGCCCCACCAGGTATACCCGGCCGAATTCGTCACGTTGGAACAGGGCACTGGCCTCGTCCATATAGCGCCCGGCCACGGCCCCGAGGACTTCGAGCTGGCCCAGAAGTTCGGCATAAAGATAACGAACAGCGTTGAGATAAACGGCATCTACAACGAGCTCGGCGGCAAATACGCCGGGATGTACGTATTCGACGTAGATAAGAAGGTGGTGGAGGACCTAAAGGCCAGAGGGCTTCTGGTCTACAAGACCACAATCAGACACGAATATCCCCACTGCTGGCGTTGCGGCACCAAGCTGGTGTTGAGGGCAGATAGGCAGTGGTTCATCAGGATGTCGAAGATCAGAGACGCCATGTATGAAGAACTGAAGAAAGTCAAGATATACCCGGATAAGTTGAGGTATAGATTTGACGACTTCGTGAAGAACGCGCGGGATTGGAACATAAGTAGGAGTAGGTTCTGGGGCACTCCTCTGCCCATATGGCGTTGCCAGAAGGACGGCAGGGTGCTCGTAATAGGGAGCTTGGAGGAGTTGAAGTCGTTGGCCAAAAGCCTCCCGCCCGTCGACGACTTCTGGCTGGTACACCGCCCCTGGATAGACCAGGTAGAGATATCTACGCCGGACTGCGACAAATGGGTCAGAGAGCCCTATGTGGCCGACGTCTGGATGGACTCCGGCATAGCTTGGATAGCCGCGGTGGACGGTGAAAGGAATAAAGAGCTCTGGGAGGCCCTATACCCCTATGACTGGGTCACCGAAGCCATAGACCAGACCAGAGGTTGGTTCTACTCGCTTTTGGCTACCTCCATGGTCTACACTGGAAGGGCGCCGTATAGGTCCGTACTCATAACCGGCCACATATTGGACAAAGAGGGACAGAAGATGTCTAAGAGCAAGGGCAATGTGGTCTGGGCCAGAGACCTATTGAGCAGATATGGCGCCGATCCGACTAGGCTCTACCTCTTAACTAAAGCGGCCCCCTGGGAGGCGTTGAACTTCGACCCCGACGAGATAAAATACGCGGTTAGCCAGCTCAACATATTGTGGAATGTAGTCAAATTCGCCGACACGTACATGAAGCTGGACGGCTTCGACCCCAAGAGGCATAGGCTAGATCTACTCCTAGACAAGGCCTTGGACGAGGACAGGTGGCTTCTCTCCGCCTTCAACCGCATGGCCGAAGAGGCGGCTAGGCATATGGAGGCCTTCGAGATACACGAGGCCGCCAAGATCTGGGTCGACTTCGTAGTCGAGACGCTCAGCCATAGGTACATTAGGCTTTTGAGGAGGAGGGTGTGGTCGGAAGAGCCCCGCGAGGATAAATACGCGGCATATGCCGTATTGTTCCACGTCTTGAAGTCGGCCTTAATCGTAGGCGGGATCTTCGTGCCGCACGTCGCGGAATATTTGTGGCAGAACTTCGTGAGGAAGTACGAGCCCGACGCAGTCGAGTCGGTACATCTGGCGCCGTACCCCGAGCCGGGACCTGTGGACGAAGAGCTCCTCAAATCCTTCGACGAACTGTTCAAGGCCTTCTCGATAGCGGCAGAGGCGAGGAATAAGGCCGGCATAAAGTTGAGATGGCCCGTCTCGAAGATAGTGATCAAGGGCGCGCCGAGGGCGGCGAAATACGGAGGCCTTTTGGCCTATCTTGCCAACGCCAAGGCGGTAGAGGAGGGCGAGTGCCCCGAGGGCTGGACGAAACACGAAGAGGACGGCGTATCTGTCTGCATACCGTCGAGGCTGGAGCCCGAGTTGTACTACGAGGCGCTGGCCAGGGAACTAGTAAGGCGTATACAAGTCATGAGGAAGGAGGCGGACCTCTCGGTCAGCGACTATGTAGAGGTATATATAGATACGGCCGACGAGGACCTAAAGAGGGCTGTGGAACATACGAGGGGATACATAGCCAACGAGGTGAGAGCCTTAAGGCTGGAGCTGGGCAGAGGGCCCGACGGCTTCTACGGCAAGGAGTGGGACGTAGAGGACATGAAAGTCCGTATATATTTGAGGAGGGCTAGCCCCGATAGAGCTTGAGATGGCCCGTCACCGAGTCGACCAGCTCGTCGGGGCCCGGCCCCACGCAGAGCGCCGTGATTGTGTCCGGCGGCAACTCTGTAAGGCCCGCGTCGCGTATGACGCCGGTAGGCAAGCCTTTCGCCTCCGCCCTATCCTTAAGCCTCAACAGCTCGTCTAGGCTATTTACGGCGAGTACTATCTTCTTTTGGCCTTCCTCCAGCCACTCCTCGGCCCATTTTTTCCACTTGGCCGAATTGAGCGCCTTGAGGGCACACTCCACGGCCGCATGGCCGGCCTGAGCCGCCGCCTTGCCGCACGACATGGCTAAATCGGCCCGTATGACTATCGACATCTTCACGCCGGCGAGAAGGGGCCGAGATATAAGTCTATCGGAGGGCGCTATTGCCCCCTCTGGTACGCTAGGGACTGGATAAACATATTGGCTCTGACCAATACGCGGCGCATCTCGTCTCTAGAGAGCTTGTTGAGCGCCTCGACGTAGTCCAGCCAGAGGAAGGCGTCGTGTTCGCGCGACAGCTCGACCTTGTCGTAGGAGGCCCTTGCCAGATATACCACAATCTCCTTATATATCGTCCTCCCGCCCCGCGAGAATCTTATCACCGTTCTCTCTTTAAACCCCGGTATCAACTCCACTTTTAATTTGGTCTCCTCGTAGATCTCCCTCAAGGCGGCCGCCTCTTCCGCCTCGTTAGGCTTTATGAGGCCGTGCGGCACGTCCCAGCCGTATTTGTTATGTAATAATAAATACAGCGGTTTCTCCTTGATTATATACACCACTGCGCCCGCCGCCCTCTCGTTAAAGCGCACAAAATTATGTTGTTGCCAGTTTAAAAATTGAACGCAGTTACGGCTATATGGTCATTATTGCGTAGACCACTATGGGGACCAACACTACTACCAAGGCCACAGTAAACCAATTGACGTACCTCATGGCCCTCTCGGTCTTGACAAGATCCGATAGGAACCTCCTGAGGCCTAGTATGCCGTGTGTGCTCCAAGCCGCAGCTATAGTGGCCTCCAATATTTTAAGCGTCGGGTTTACTTTCGCCACGCCTTCTGGATATACCGTAATCGGGTTGGAACTCAACACCTCTGTCAGCGGCACGTACATGGGCAGTAGGACCAGAAAGACCACGCCGATCATTATGATCACATAGAGCGCCAACAACAGGAATATTAGCCTAATCGTGCCCTCGGTCATGGCCTAAACACCTGGCCGAACGCTACTAGATAGGGCAGATATATCAACGCGATTATCGCCACTATTATCATAAGCACGTTGTAGACCAGATGGCCTCTAGACCTCCGGAGCCCTGGCACGTTCCTTATGGGATGCCTCAGAGGCCAGCCCCTAATTATGCCGAATTCTATCAACATTATCCTAAACCCGTTGAGCCCGTGGAACGCTAAAAAGACGAGGAACAACGCCGCCAAGACCTTGCCGGGTATCGTCGCGTCGAAGGCAGAAACGAAGGCGGGACTTACAAATGCATCGAAAATAACTCTATAGAATATTAAATAGAAGAACATATAAAGCCCACTAATTCTTTGAATTATGAAATATAGTCTTTCATAGTTGATGACTCTAAACCACTCGCCGACCCCTCTTCCAGCCTGCATACCGTAATTATAAGTACGTGAATTTAATGATGCACTACGTTGATCGTCCATCGTCCTCATAACCTCTTGGCTCTCCTCATCAATGCGGCTTTTACTAGTTGTATGGCGAAGCCCGGATCTACACCTCTAGGACATACCGCAGAACAAGTATAGGCGAGATGGCAAGACCAGACGCCCTCATCCGAATCTACTATCTTAGCCCTTACGGGCCATCCCTGGTCTCTATTATCGGCGCTCCACCTATAGGCGGCGGCTAGGGCCATGGGCCCGAGGAATCTCGGATTTGTGGCCACTACAGGGCAGGCGGACATACAAAGGCCGCATTCGATACAGTAGGCGAAGTTGTAGTATTTCTCTAACTCTTCCGGCTTCTGTCCGAACTCCTTATCTGATTCATATATCTCCTTTACGTCCCGTATGATATACGGCTTTATTTTCTTCAACTTGTCGAAATTTGGCTCTGTGTCTACCACCAAGTCCTTTATCACCCTATAGTTCCACATGGGCTCTACGGTTATCACGTCGTCTTTTATTTCAGCGAGAAGCGTCTGGCAGGCCAGGCGGGGGACGCCGTTTATCACCATGCCGCAAGAGCCGCAGATGGCCATACGGCATGAGTAACGGACGGCCAACGTGGGGTCTTGCTCCTCCTTTATTTTCAACAACACGTCGAGGACGCTTATCCTCCTCGACTTGATGTCTACCTTATATTCCTGCCACCAACTCTTCCTGCCGTCGAAGCGTTTTACCCTAACTGTGAGGGTCGGCATGGCTAGTACTTCCTCTCCTCGAACTTAGTCCATCTGGTTATCCTGACGGGGATATACGATAATTGCAACTGGCCGCCGGCGAAATAGGCGAGCGTGTGTTTAAGCCAATTCACATCGTCGCGTTTGGGATAGTCGAGCCTGTAGTGGGCGCCTCTAGACTCTTGCCTCGCGAGGGCGCCGTAGGCCACCGCCAGCGCCACGTCGATCATGCCGTCTAGCTCCAAGGCGTCTTTTAAGTTCTGGTTGTATATCCTACTTCCATCCTCTATCCTTATCCTGGAGAAGTCCTCCCTAATCTTGAGGAGCTTCGGTATCCCCTCCTTCATGGTCGATTCATGTCTAAACGGCCCGTAGTGTTGCTCCATGGCGTCCTGCAGGCGGCCTTTGAGCTCATAGACCGAGACCCCGTTTGTCTCTTTGTGTAACAACTTGTCGAATATCCTGGACTCCTCTCCCTGGGCTATTTTGATGTACTTCTCATCGGCCGAAGGAGCGGGCGCCTCCATGGCGTATTTCGCCGCTTGTTCTCCTGTTAGTCTGCCCCAGACTGAACATTCGCTTAGGGAGTTGGAGCCGAGCCTATTGGCGCCGTGGACGCTGACGGAGGCGACCTCGCCGGCAGCCCAAAGGCCCCTCACCCAACTGCCATCAGCCGTCAAAACCCTACCGTAAGTATCGGTATGGACGCCGCCCATGGTGTAGTGGACCGCCGGACGTACCGGTATCAATTCGCTTAGTGCGTCCACGCCGGCATATTTGTGGGCGAGCTCCCTAATGAAGGGTATCTTTTGATTTAACACATCCTCGCCTAAATGTCTCAAGTCAAGCCCCACATAGCCCATGCCGCTTTCCTCATGGACGAAACCTCTGCCTTCAGCTATTTCCGTCAAAATGGCCCTCGAGACTATGTCGCGGGGCGCCAGCTCCATCTTCTGTGGAGCGTAGCGCTTCATGAAGCGCTCGCCGAGCCTGTTGACCAGATATGCCCCTTCGGCGCGGGCCGCCTCGCTTATGAGTATGCCGCTTGGGACCAACGCGGTGGGGTGCCACTGGACGAACTCCATATCCTTAAGCGCGAGCCCCGCCCTCATGGCGAAGCCCAACATCTCGCCAGTGGTCGAGTGGGCCGTTGTGGTGAATCTATAAAGCCTCCCGGCGCCTCCGGCGGCTATTATGGCGGCTTTAGCCAGAAATAACTTCAACTCCCCTGTCTTTAAGTCTATCGCAGTGACGCCCTTAAACTCGCCGTTCTCTATAATCAATTTAGTTACGAAGTACTCGTGGTAGTATTTTATATTATCAAAGCGTAGAGTCTCCTGCCATAATGTCGACATTATGAAAAACCCAGTTTTGTCTGCCGCAAAGGTGGTTCTGGGGACGGACATGCCGCCGAAAGGCCTCTGGTAGACCCTCCCATCTGGATGTCTACTCCAAGGCACGCCTATCCTCTCCAGGTATCGGATCTCCAGGGGGGCCATCTTCACCAAAAGCTCCACTGCGTCTTGATCGGCCAGATAATCGGAGCCCTTTACGGTATCGTAGGCGTGCAGGTCGAAGCTATCGTTGTTTTTTTCTGGATACAACACCGCCGACATCCCGCCTTCCGACGAGACGGAGTGGGACCTCATAGCTTGCACCTTGCTGATTATCGCTATGTCGATTTTGGCGGTATATGCGGCTTGTGCGGCGGCCCTGAGGCCAGCAATGCCGGAGCCTATTATCAACAAATCGTGCTTTAAAATCTCCATGATAATTATCCCTCTTTTTGATATATATAGTTGTTTTAAGGCGCTAGTCGTAGAGGAATGAGCCGCCCGCTAAAGCGTAGATTCGAGCCGCGCCTGGTTGTAAGGCCGACAGGATCTATAAGGCCCCGGCGTTCGTGAAGCCATATAGGCGAGCCCCGCCTATAGTGGCCGCTTGTGCTCGAAGGGGCAGTGTGTTGGAACTAAACGGCCTTTTCGTGCAGTATCACGCTTTCTATATTTTTAAAGAAATATTGAAGCTCTATCGTGAATATGGGGTCTTTAGTGGTGACTGTAAGCAGTAGAAGCGGCGTAGATACTTGCGAGGGCCAGAAAATCGCGCGATGTTGTATAGGCAATATATGCGTAGATGCTCCAGTCGACGCCAACGTTAAGTCGGGCGTATACGACATGTCTAAAGCCGCCGAAGATCCCTCCTTGAAGTTCTGCGTCGAGGCTATAAGAGCACGCGCGCTGACAGCTGCAAAGTCGGCCTTTTCGTGTCATCCGCATGAGAGCGTAAAGTGTGTAAATAGATTTGTGGAGTATATAGCGTTGCTCTACGGCGGGCCCGTCTTGTTGGTGGGCTACAGCGAGAAGGTAGTCAACGCCTTGGGTTCCCTAACGCCTGAGCTTTACGTATACGACCCGGCCAGAATTGCGCCGAAGCCGGTCGGCTTCGTAGACGAAAAGTCGCTTCCCGATGTAATCTCCAAAATAGGCGTGATGGTCATAGCGCCCGGCGCCGCGACGTCTGTAGATGTCAAGTCTTTGGTCGAACTGGCCAAACAGGCCGGCAAGCCCGTCGTGGCGTATGGCGTCAGCTTTGCGGGCTTGGCGAAACAACTGGGCATACTACACTTCTGCCCCTACGGCAAGAAGTAGTCAGCTCTGGTGTTTATCGTCATGTGTCGGAAATACCAGCCGTCAGCACTGCCCTTAATTGGATTTCAGATTTAAAAGTTTAGGATAGCGCGGCGGTAAACGGCAGGGGGTAGCCGTTGGCTATCAAAGTCCCTTGTGCCGTTTGTATCTGCGCCTTTGGACATACGGCGCGGACTTCCACAAGGGCGCCGCTGGGGATGTAGGCCTCGCCTGTTATATTACACGGCATGTCGTTTAGATATACTGCGTTTACGTAGGCCGGATTCGGCCCGGGGTTCACCACTATTATCCTCAACGTCCCGTTTTGGTAGTACAACATGGCCGCCCTAATCGTGACGTAGGTATTGGACGTGGAGGTAAAAGTCGTGTAGGCATACCAAAACACTGCGAGAGCTACTGCGATGGTGAAAAACAACAAAAGGAGGAGCGCTAGGGAGTTCATTCAGTCGGCTCTCGGCGCTAAGACCATGACGAAAGTCCCCGTGGCGAACTCGTAGGTGAGGCGTAACGGCTTGGCGTCGCCAAGCTCCACCCTAACCCTCTTGCTGATCCCCTTCAATCTGCCCGAGACGTTCCTTATCAACTCCACAGAATATTTGGCCTTGACGGCGCCCGGCGAGTTTATTTCGTATATAGACTCGCTGTCCTGGCCGAATTCGGTAGACGCCTCGCGCCCGCCTTCGCCCTCCGCCATAAAGGCCACCGAATCTTGCGAGACCTGAATCGAGACGGTGTCAGATACGTTTTCGGCTAGAGCCATCACGTCGTCAAATACCGCCGAGTCCATAAGGAACGACGCATCGTACTCTATGTTTATCTCCGGTATCTCCTCCTCTGCGAGTTGTACGATGGGAAACGAGAACTTCCTGTGCAGACCCGACTCGCGTCCCTTCTTGGGATATACGAACATGAGGAACCTCTGCCTCTCCTCATCGACGCCTATTTCGAGCTTCTCGGCGGCTCCTACCCGCTTGAGCGCGTCCTTCACGGCAGATAGGATAAGGCCTATCTTGACGTCGTGCTCGACGGAATACTCCTCGAGGCCGCCAGCGGCGAAGTCCAACTGCAATAAGGCGACCTTGCTGGGGTCCAGCGACTTCATGGATATCCCATCTGCGCTAAAGTTCAACGTGACTTCAGGCAACATGGAGATCAACGCCTCGAAGGCGTAGCGCGGCTCCTTGCCCTTGGGGAATAAAGCACGAGCCGTCAGGCTCATATAGGAAGAGTCAGAATATATTAATAAGACTTCGTTGTATTGGTGACGAGCACCCTGATCGCCGACAGAGATGACGACTGGTATTACGACTGATGAAATCTCGCCAACTTAGATAGCCATGACGCCCAATCCCCATTCCCTACTTGAGTCGAGGCTCTTGACTCACCAAAACCAACAGCTGGAGATATAGGAAAGAGGAGTCCTATAAGCCCTTCGCCCTCTTTATTTCTTCTATCAGCAACGGCACTATCCGCTTGTAGTCTCCTACTATTGCGAAATCCGCGTTTTGGACGATAGGCGCATTGGGGTCTGAGTTTATGGCCACTATGTACTTAGATTCCTGTATCCCCATCATGTGCTGGACGGCGCCCGATATTCCCACGGCTATATAGAGCTTAGGCCTAATGGTCTTCCCGGTCTGCCCCACCTGTCTTGTGTGGGGCGCCCAGCCCGCGCGTACGGCCATGAGCGACGCCGCGACAGTGCCGTTGAGGAGCTTGGCCAGCTCTACGAGCAGCTTAAAGCCCTCCGCAGACCCGAGGCCTCTGCCTCCTGCGACGACCACATCGGCAGATTCCACGGGCGGGAGGTCGGCTATATCGCGTTCTATCCTCTTCTCTGCGCCCAGGAAGACGGTCTTCCTGCTGTTGAGCTCCACGGACTCGTGTATTATCTCCCCCTTCCTGTTGACGTCACGTGGGGGTTTTGGAAACACGCCGGGCCTCACGCTGGCCATTTGCGGCCTCCTCTGCGGCGTCTTTATCGTGGCCATCTGAGTGCCGCCGAACGTCGGGCGTATTTGGAGCAGATCTCCCGTCTTGGGGTCTATCTCCAGCGCCGTGCAGTCGGCCGTGATGCCCGTGGTCAGAGTATTCGCAATGAATGCCGCTATCTCTCTGCCCCGCTTTGTGGCCCCTATTAGGAATATCTCGGGCTTGTACCTGCCCACGACCCTGGCTATGGCGTTTGCGTACTCATACGGCGTATATACCTTCAACTCCGGGTTTATAATTACGACAACTTTATCAGCTCCGTGGTATATAGCTTCTTGCGCCATTTCGTCCGTGCCGGCGACCAGCACGCCGCCGACCGGGGCGTTGCCCCTCTTCGCCGCTAGGTCTCTCGCCTTGCCCAACAACTCCAGCGCCACGTCTTTCAGCTTGGTCCCGTCGTGTTCTAAATAAACCCAAACGCCCTTATATTCCTCCTTATTTACCGGAGGCCAGAGCTTGCAGGGCATGGCTACAACAGCCCCTCTTTCTTTAAGTCCTCCACAAGCGCCTTCACGGCCTCGCGGGGGTCGCCTTGATATATCTTCTTCCTCCTCGGCGGGAACGTGGCGCCGGTTTGCGTGGCCACGAACGTGGGGGAGCCCTTAAGGCCTACGCACTCGGGGTCCAAGCCGAGCTCTTTATTTGTGGCCTGTATTATCTTCTCCCTTGCGTTTAACTTCCTAGATAGGCTTACCTCTCTCGGCATCTGGGTGCCTTTAGCCACAGATATCAAGGCCGGGAGCTCCATCTCGTAATATTCGTCCACGCCTTCGTCCTCTAAGAACCTCTTGACTCTGACCTTATTTCCTTGTATCTCCGCATCGTAGACGTAATAGACGTAGGGTATGTTGAGGTGGGAAGCCACTTGCGCGCCGACGTGGGCCGTCGTGCTGTCTATAGTCTCCTCGCCGGCTAGAACCAAAGTGTAGTCGGGGACGTACTTCTCTATGGTCTTAGCCAAAACGTAGGAGGTGGCCCACGTGTCAGCCCCCGCGAATACGCGGTCTGTGGCCAATATGGCCTTGTCGACTCCCATTCCTATCAAGCTCTCGAGGGCGGGTATGCCCGACGGCGGGGCCATGGATATGGCGATTACCTCTCCGCCGTATCTATCCCTCAGCTTCAACGCGAACTCGACGGCGTCGCGGTCCCACTGGTTCGTCGAGAGAGGTACGCCCTCCCGCACCAATGTGCCCGTCTTTGGGTCTATCTTTATGGCGGTCGACAGAGGGACTGCCGCCTTGGTCAACACTACGAACTTCATGCGGGATCTGTAAGCCCCCTCTTATAAATATAATTACATATCTCGCTGAAGCTAAATTCAGCTGGAGGCTAAGAGAAGCGGTACCAGACGCCGAAGCCCGACCTCGGGTAGTTCCAATCCACGTTGTCGTAGGGACATACAACCCTACACGTGCCGCATTCGAGGCAGGCCTCTGTGCTCAGCACGACTATATCGCCCTGTTGTACATAACACTTAGCGGGACACATATAGGTACAGGGCTTCTTTTCACAACGCCTACACTGTTCTGGGTCCTTTATTTTTATGTGGGGCCTATATATATCGGTGTCCCACGCGTTGACGTTTAGACGCTCTTCTATCGTCAAAAACTTGACGAGGGACTGTTGGGAGCTCATAGGTAGGCCAACGCGTACAGCATATTTATCAGTAACTTCGTTAAGGAGGCGTCGGACTCGCCCAACGTCTTCTTAAGCGTTGAGGCGACAGTCGGCGGTCTGTCCTCGACGGTGAAGTAGTTGCGGGCGAACAAGTTCGCCAGTCTGGGCAGATCGCCGAAGGCGAACCGCCCGGAGAGCACCTTGTCGGCGTTCTTGAGGGCCGCCAGGTCCCTAATTATGAAGCTGTTCTTCAACTTATCGTCGTAGCGGGACAAGGCGTCGGGCCTCCCGGCCTCTTTTATCGCCTCGGCCGCCAGAGCGCCTGAAGCCACTGCGAAGTCGACCCCCCTTATGAGCACGCCGGCATGCATCAAAAACCCGGCGGCGTCGCCGACTACGACCAGCCCGTCGTAGGAGAACCTAGGCGGCGCCATAGAGAGGCCGGCCACTGGCGTCAAATGCGCCGAATATTCCTGCAGGTTGGTGCCGGCGACCAGCTTTGCGATGTATGGATGTGTCCTAAACCGCTCCGCCAGGTCGTACACGGGGGTCTTTAAGTCGCGCCATGCGGTCAGATACAACACCACGCCCAAGGCCACCGAGTCCCTATATGTGTAGAGGAAGGCGCCGCCGGGCAGATACTCCGTGGGCCATCCGGCGAAGGCCCAAGCCAGGCCTTCGTCCTCGGAAAGGCCCAGCCGATCCTCCATGATCTTTCTATTTTCGAACTTGAGGACCTCCTTGGCTCCTATGGCCACCAGTTCGGGCTTCAGCTTGGACACGACGCCGGCCCTCTCCAATAAGAGCCTATTGACGCCCTCGGCGTCTACTACATAATCGGCGTAGATCTTATCCGAGCCCGACCTCACCCCGATAAATCTGCCCCTTTCGTCTCTTAGGAGTTCATCCACGACGACCTCCGTGACGATCTTTGCGCCTGCGGCCGTGGCGAGCTTGCCGAGCCAAGAAGTGAAGGAGGTCAACGACGTCACGAAGCTCGTCTTCTCGGGCCTCACCACCTCGAACTCCAAGGTGGTGACGGACTCGTCGTCCATTAGCGACACGCGCTCCTTACGGACCCAGCGGTCTGTAGGCGCGTCCTTACGGAATTCCGGCAGGTATTTATCGAGCCAGTAGGCGTATATCCTGCCCCCATAGACCTGTTTGGAGCCCGGCTCCCGCCCCCTCTCCACCACGAGGACTTTAAAACCGGCAGAGGCCAGCTTGTACGCGGCGGTAAGCCCTGCGGGCCCTGCTCCCACTACTATAACGTCGAATTTAGCCGACATAAGTAAAGGGATTGGAACAGCTTAAAAATGTTGGGGACAGCTGGCGGCGAAAAGGGCGCTAGGAAACTGCCGATAACGCTTAAAACGACAGAT
>JBEULO010000132.1:0-14915 GCA_041287225.1 Thermoproteus sp. | reverse complement strand
CTTCGAGGTCATGAGGACTCTGCCCCATATAGAATATAAGTCGAGGCGTCTCAGACCTTGAATGATGATGCCGCTGAGCGGCGACTAGTGATCGTTTTTTAGCCGTCTGAACACCGCCTTACTAGTTCTACCTTTTGTGTACCCCCCTCGGAGACCAGCCGCACATATCCATACCTCGAGAGTTTATGCAAGTGTTTATGTAATGTAGAGGGGGGCAGTCCCAACGACCGCGCCAATTCAGACCTAGGGGCCTTCCCCCCACGGCTTTCTAGTTCCCTCAAAATCAACCTGTCGGTGTCTCCTAGGTCTCCGCACGTATCTCTCCGCCTTAGAGACAAGAGGGAGGCCAGGGCGATTAGAATTACGACCGCAACGACGATAGCTACATAGCCCAGAGGGTTGCTGGCGTTTGTTACGCTCGTCGTCGACGGCGCCGTCGTGTTGTTAGTTGTAAGCGGCGTTGTGCTCTTTAGGGCAGTAGTTGTAGTAGTAAATACTATCGATATCGGTAAAAAAGATATAGAGACATATTTTGATTTTATATATACATATAAACCAGTTTTATTTATATTAATTAAAGTGTAGTTTGTTGGATATATATCGGCTAATATTCCAGGCGGTATGACCAACATAAGGCCGTCTGACGCGTTTACAGTTAGGGAATAGACGCCAGATCTATTAGAGAATTGGGGAACATATTCCACATACGCCGGGAGGTTGTCTTGAAGCACATATAGCCTATCTTGAAGCACCCAACAAGGTATTGAAGTTCCGTTTGGCCAAAAAGCCGCAACTGCCGACGAAGGCTGTACGGGAAGCGACAAATTTGAGAACACCGCAGGGCCTAACAGTATGTAGACTAACGGCGGTATTGTCAGGTTGAGCAGTATCACGGAGCGGTCCGAGAGGCGCCGCTATATATTTTCTGTTAGCGATTTCGCCGCGTTGAGGGCCGACTTTAAATTCTCAGCTATGTAGTCCGGCTCGATTTGGCTTAAATCGACCCCGAGGAGTTCGCCATATTTAAGCGACGCCTTGGCCCAATCGCCCACGAATATGGTCTTCAGCCCGAACTTCTGGGGGAAATACACGTCGAAGACGGGATTGTCGCCTATCATCAAATTAGCGCCGTCAAAGAACTCCCTACAGTTCTTCACGCATCCGTAATCGTCGGAGGCCCTCAAGCCGCCTATATATTTCGAGAACCCCAACGCTTCGACCACAATGGACTGATATCTACGGAGGCCGTTGGTGGCTATTACGGGCAGGAGCCCCAACCCCCTAAGTCCCTCTAGGAGCTCGTAGGCCCCGTCGTTGACGGGGAAGCCGCCCACATATCTCAACAAGACGTCTTCGATCTTCGGCGTCTCGTAGATCCCAAAACTCGAGGCCACCGACTCTATCAGGTACTGCCAATCGAACGCCTTAGGGCTGAACCTCCTCATGAGTTGATAATGTAGAGCTTTTACTAGGCTCCAAAACTCCCCCGGCTGTATACCGGCCCTCTTCGCTATCGAGACAGATATCTCGTAGAACACGGGGTCCCACGCCTCAAGGGGTATCAACGTCCCGTCTAGGTCCACAAGGGCGATGGGCATACGTTACGATTATTACGTAAAAATTATGGCTAGGAGCCCCTGCACGAAAAGCCCCAATAAAGTGGCTCCGAAGGCCGCCAGAGACCCCTTTCTGAACAACTGCCACTTGCCCGTAATACACATCGCCGCCAACACTACGAGCGCTATGGTGGTCGTCGATACGCCTATCGCCAAGACCACAAGTCCGCTTTTGGCCGATAAGTAGGCCAAATAGGCGCCCACTACAGAAGAGGCCAGGGCGAAATACGCGCCGATTTTCGCCGCCGCCTCCGGCCCGAGCGTCGTCGCGGCGGTCTTTAAGCCGGCGGCCGCGTCCCCCCAATAGTCTATCGCGGTCTTGACGAGCTCCCTACCGAAGTTGGCCAAGAACGATGCCGTAAACAATAAGACCAAAATATAGCTGAGAGACCTGGCGGCGGCCATGCCGTAGGGGTACACCATAGATGTCAGAAACGCCACTATGAAATTTCCAAGAAACGGCACCCTCTTTCCCTGCGCGTTATAATACGAGCCCAAGACAATTGCAGTTAGATATATCAAGGCGGCAGTCCAGGAGAGGAACAGCGAAAGGGTCAGGCCCAGCGCGTAGGAGCCTAGGGCGACTGCCCAGGCCGCTTTGATGCTCACATCGCCTGTGACTAAAGGCGCATCGGGCCTATTTATCCTATCTTCGGATATATTGGCTATATCGTTGTGGGCGAAGAGGCCGGCCTCCGCTAAAAACGCGCTTACGCCCAACACGACAATGGAGATGGGATCTTTGCCCCCGGCTACTAGGTACGAGGCAGCGGACGATATGGCGGTCAGCACGCCGTGTTCGCCTCGTATTAGCCGCCAGTACTGCTTCACATCGCCTCTGGCGCTAAGACTTATAAATAATCCCATACCCGCCACCGTGGCGCGTCTACATTACAGCATGTCTAACGAGGACGTGATAAGGCTGGTCTTCGAGAGGTATGGAGTTAAGATATCGGAGGACCAAATAGCGCGGGCATACGGCAACGAGTTCAGAATGTCGTGGAAGAAGGCGGTGGAGGTCGGGCGCTTCATCAAGTACATGACCATCAAACAAGCCGAGGCGTGGCTAGAAGACGTGGCCGACTTAAAGAAACCGGTGCCCATCAGGAGATTCACAAAGAAACAGGCACACCACTCGACGCCGTGGGCGGGCTGGCCTGTAGCTAAATGGCCCGTGAAGGTCGCCTCGAACTACCTCTCAGTCCTCAAGAACCTAGAGAATAACGCCAGGTTCAAAGGCCTCGACGTAGATAGAGTGGTCATAGTCCACGTGGCCTCGCACAAGGGCATAACCATAAGGAACTACATGCCTAGAGCGTTCGGCCGCTCGACGCCGTGGAACGAGCAGACTGTGAACATAGAGATCATAGGCGTCGAGTTGCCTAAAGAGGTGGTGCCCAAGAGGCTGAAGCTGTCTGTATTCAAATAGAGCGATATAAAAGTTATATATCACTCTCTATTCCGTCAGCATGCATATCGAGATAAGAGATCCATCCCTCGTGGAAAGACTAAGACGCCTTCTGCCCAGACCCGACGCCCCCTACGACGACGCGATTAGGCTTTTGTTAGAACAGCCCTGCAAGGTCCGGCTGATCGATGTGGCAAGAGAGGCGCTTAACGAGCTCCTCAACGATAGGCGTTTTTACGATACTGTTAAGAAAGCTGTAAAGGAGACGCTTTCAGAACAGATGCCAGAGATACTTAAGGAGATCAAGCCTGAACTAGTAGTGGAGACCTACGAGGGGGGCTGGGATGCCGTCATAAACCAAGCGCTCAAGAGGCCCGATAGGTGTTTGACGTTCTCTGAGGTGAGGAAATACTACGGCAAGAACCTCAACAGCGTCATGTTGAGGAGGAAGGGCTTCGTCCAGAAGGAAAGAGGCGTCTGGTGCTACCAAGGGACGACCTCCTAATCACTTACAGATTCTATCCTCCTAGCCATGATACCTCCGCCTAGAAGGTCCCTCACGCTGAACAACAAGTTGTAGTCGGCTCCGAAATATGTCGATACCCTTTTGACTATCACGTCTTTAGATCTTGCGTGGACCATGAAGTAGCACGGGTACTCCCACTTGCCCGGCACTGTGTTCCTCAAAACTACGTGGGTCGATTCTGTCAATGCGGCTGCCTTCTCGCAGTCCGGCTTTTTGAGCACCACCATGGCGTTCTCCCTAAAGCCCAACTTCTCCCCGTCGAGAGACGCGTGGAAGTCTCTCAATACGCCCAGCCTTATCAGTTCCTGTAGGACGTCTAGAGTCTCACCGACGCTTTTGCCGAGGGCTCTAGCCGCCTCTCGGAACGGCTCAGCCACAAGAGGGATGGAACGCACCTTGGAGTAGAACTCCTTGGGTATCCCGAGACTGTCTGCAGATGGGGGGCTTTCGGGCAGGACGCCGGATTTAGACCTAGAAATTCCCTCGTAGAGGTCGAACCTCACGTCGAGCTTGTAGGTCCTCAAAGAGTAAAGGACTACGTAGTCCAGGCCCCACCTGTCGGCGAGCTTTTTGACCTTCTCTTCCAGCTCCTCGGCCGTATCGGCCTTGGTGACGAACCACACGTTGTAGGGCTTGTAGTCTCTCAAATAATTGTGGGTCACCATGGGGTCTTTATTTATCTCGGCGGCAACTTCGTCTATCAACTTGTCGGGCACTGCGAAGCCCACAAGAGCGGCCTCCAAACCTCTAGCGCGATAGTTCATGACGGATCCTATCCTCCTAAGGACGCCGGCCTCCGCGAGGGCTCTAAGCCGCCCTATGACCTCCTCCTCATCTAGCCCCAACTGCCTCCCGAGCTCTTGGAACGGCTTTTCGACTAGAGGGAACTCGTACTGGACCTTCATCAGAAGATCTACGTCGATCCCGTCCATGGTCCTCTCGATTTCCATAATTTAAAATAGAGGCTCTAATAGGTACATGAAGGCGCCGCTCCTAAAGGGGGAGAAGAAAGACGTAGTGGCCGAACTACGGGCCGAGTTGAAGAGGCCGGGCATAGTGGCGGTCCCCGGCGTATATGACGTGATAACTGCGCTTTTAGTGCAGTCCATGGGGTTCAAGGCGGCCTACGTTTCGGGGGCTGCGGTCACTGCGTCGTTAGGTCTGCCGGATCTAGGCCTGATAACTATGGACGAAATGACGAGAATAGTTCGGTATATAGCCTCATCGGTAGATATACCGCTCATAGTGGACATAGATACGGGCTATGGAGAGGCGCTAAATGTAGTTAGGGCCGTTGTCGAGTTCGAGAGGGCGGGGGCCGCAGGGGTCCAAATAGAGGACCAAGTCTTGCCTAAAAAATGCGGCCATCTTTCGGGCAAACAGGTGGTGCCGGCAGACGAGATGGCGAAGAAGATAAAGGCCGCGGTAGAAGCTAGGCGAAACCCGGACTTCGTGATAGTGGCGAGGACGGACGCCAGAGGTGTCACGGGCTTCGACGACGCCGTCGAGAGGGCGAAGTTGTACCTAGAAGTAGGCGCCGACGTCATATTCCCCGAGGCCCTAGAGAGCGAAGAAGAATTCGCCGAATTTGCCCGGAGGGTGAGAGCTCCGTTGTTGGCCAACATGACAGAATTCGGCAAGTCGCCCCTGGTACCCGTCAAGAGGCTCGAGGAGTACGGCTATAAATTCGTGATATATCCAGTCACGCTCCTCAGAGTGGCGCTCGGCGCCATGAGGGAGGCCTTGAGGACTATTGCGGAGTCCGGCACACAGGAGCCGTTGGTGCAGAGGATGATGACGCGGAGGGAGCTCTACGAGCTCATAGGCTATTACGACTACGAGGAGTTCGACAAGAAGATAGCCGAAGAGGTCGACAAGACGGTAGCCGTTAAATTGAGGTTGAATAAATAGACATGGACAGAATAACCAAGGCGTTCTCGCAGTACGCCAGCTATACCAATTTCGATAAGGTCCCCAACGACGTCGTGCATGAAGTCAAACGGAGAGTTCTGGACTCGCTCGCCACCGCCTTTGCAGCATACACATACGAGCCTGTGGTGTTGGCCCGCAGAGCGCTTTCCCACGCCTATTCCACTTGGGGCGCCAGGTTCTTGGGAACTAGGCATAGAACGACGCCGGATTGGGCCGCGTTTATAGACGGCCTTATGATTAGATATCACGACTTCAACGACACGTATCTATCCAAAGAGCCGCTACACCCCAGCGACATGATAGCGGCTGCGTTTTCTATAGGCGATATGTTGGGGTCGGACGGCAAGTCGGTGATAACGGCGATAGCTGTGGGCTATGAGGCGGCCGTCTCGCTATGCGACGCGGCGTCTTTGAGGAGACACGGCTGGGACCACGTGAATTACTTGGGGATTGGAAGCGTTTTAATCGCGGCGAAGCTATTAGGCCTAAGCGAAGAGAAGACCCAACACGCGCTCGCCATCTACGCGGTGCCGCATGCGGCCATGAGGCAGACGCGCGTAGGCGAGTTGAGCATGTGGAAGGGGGCTGCGGCTGCAAACGCCACTAGGAATGCGGTCTTCGCGGCCCTATTGGCCTCCGAGGGCTTCACAGGGCCCTACAAGCCCTTTGAGGGCGAGATGGGCTTCATCAAACAGTTGCTGTCGGGCGAGTTCGACTACGGCCCTCTAGCCGACATGGAGCGGTTGACTCCGCCCCACAGGATCCTAGATACCTACATAAAGCCGTACCCGGTGGAGTATCACGCACAGACGGCCGTAGAGGCGGCGTTAAAGCTCAGAGAGAAAGTCAGACTGGACGAAATAGAGAAAATAACGATAGAGACGTTCCAGGCGGCTTACGACATAATAGGTCCTAAGGACCCCGAGAAGTGGGATCCCCACACGAAGGAGACCGCTGACCACTCCATTATGTGGATAACCGCAGCGTCCCTCCTATGGGGGCCTATAAAGATCGAACACTACAAAGACATAAGGAATCCCCAAGTGCTCTCGTTGATGAAGAAGATTGAGGTCAAGGTGGACCCAGAGCTCGACAAGATGTACCCGCGGGCGCACCCCAATAGGATCACCGTGGTCGTTAAGAGCGGCGCCAAATACACAGAACAGGTGGATTACGCAAAAGGCCACCCCAAAAATCCAATGAGCGATAGAGAGCTCGAAGCCAAATTTATAGAAAACACCGGCCACGTGTTGCCTCCCTCGATGCAAAAAGCCGTAATAGATCTGGTCTGGCGCCTAGAGGACAGAAATATGTCGGAGCTACACGACCTACTTGTCGTCTAGCTATTTGGCCTTTTCGGCGCGCCAGTCGGTCAAAGAAACTACTTTTTTGCCCTTCAAGCTCATCACGTAGGCCGTGGCCGACAGCGCGGCGGCTACGCCTTGGGCCGCCGCTATTACTGCTTGCTTGTAGGGGTATTGTATTACGTCGCCGGCGGCGAATAAGCCCGGTGTCTTGGTCTTGCCCTCCCAGTCCGCTATGATCTCGCCCCTCTCATTTAGATCTACTAGGTGCTTCACGAAGTCAGTCTTGGTGACGTACCCGACCTCTATAAATACGGCCGCCACTTTGAGTTCCTGCACCTCGCCGGTCTTCTTGTTCCTGACGACTATAGACTCCACCTTGTTGGTCCCCCTGATCTCTACCACCTCGCTGTTGGGGACCAAGACGGCCTTGCTGGCGCCGAGCACTGTAGATAAGAACTCGTCGTCGTAGATGGGCTTATCGCCCGGGAAGATCCAGTAGAACTTATTAGATGTAGACGAGAGTATAGTCGCCGGCTCTCTGGCTAGATCGCCCCAGCTCACCAGCGCCACATCTTGCCCCTTGAAGAAGGGGGCGTCGCATATGGTGCAGTAGGAGACGCCTTTGTTTTTGAACTTGGCCTCGCCGGGCACTCCCAACTCCTTAGGGGTCTTGCCGAAAGCCAATATGACTGCAAGCGTCTTGTACTCGTCGCCGCCATACGTCTTGACCCTAAATATGTTGCCGTCCCTCTCCACGCCGACCACCTCGTCGAATATGACCTCGGCGCCGAAGCGCTCGGCCTGTTGGTGGACTCTCGCCACAAGCTCGGGTCCCGATATCTTGGCGATTGCCGGATAGTTCTCGACCAATGTAGTCATGTTCAGCTGGCCCCCTACGTCCTTGGCGATAACGAGAGTTTTGAGCCTCTGTCGGGCCGCATATAACGCGGCCGAAAATCCGGCTATACCGCCTCCAACTACAATTACATCGTAGTCTGCGCTCATGGGGGAGAAATACGATGTGGACTTATGAACCTAACGCCCGGCCGAAATCTTTTCTTTCACCTTATTGATGCGCTCTTCTAACGCCTTAAGTAGATGTTCGTCGTCCTTCTCGTCGTTGGGATATAGATATAGCTCCTCCTCGACCTTAACGCCGCCTTTGTCCTCAGTGAAGTAGATCAGCCTTATGGGATAGTCGTAGCCCGCACGGCGGTAGAGCATCCTCATTACCTTCGCCGCGAAGGACCACTCCGCCTTGATCTTCCACTCGTCCTTCTTGATTATATGGCTCTTCAACTCGACTATCTCCTTCTTCCCGTCCTCATAGGACACCAAGAAGTCGGCCTGGGCGGTCAACACGGCGTCGCCCACTTTGGCCACTACGGGCGGCGCCTCGGCTACCTCCTTAACCCTCTTGGCCCAAGGCGACAACATCCTTATCTTATTAAAAGCGCCGGAGTGGGGCTCTCCGTAATGTTCTATAAACGTCCTCAAGGCCGCCACTGCGTCTTTGGCCTTTAGTAATATCAAGACGGCGCGCTCGAAGGCCCTGCCGTATTTAGAGCTAACCTCGTCGGGCTTCGGCAACCCCAAGGCGTCGCTTAGCCGCAACCGCAATTTACGCAACGACATATTCTGCTATGGATGTGCATATAAAAAGGTTGTGGTATTTTGTCCTCGGGTTGGTTGTATATTACGCCGGAGGTTTCCGACATGCCTGAACACGTTGAGGGCAGGTGTATTGAGGCTTGCGTCTTAGAACTGCGTATAGTCAAGGCATAGCCCGACCCCTCAAAGTCGAGGATAGAGCCTCGCTATGCAATACAAGTTGCGTCGACCAGCCGGGAGGCGCGCCAGAGTGGGAATATTTAAGTACTGCCTCTACGTAAATATACGCAGAGCTACCTGCCAGCTGTGGGGATATGTACGTGCTAGACCTATTTGCCGGTGGAGGGGGATTCTCGAGGGGATTTGCCGAGGCGGGATTTAAGATAGTCATGGGTATCGAGATAGATCCAAACGCGGCCAGGACGTATAGCTACAACTTCCCCAAGGCCGTCGTGTTGGAGGAGGACGTGGCGGCTATAAGCCATAGGGATGTGGAAAGACGTATAGGCGGGGTGGACGTAATAATCGGAGGGTCCCCCTGCGAGCCCTTCACGGCCACGAATCCGAGGCGCATGGAGGACCCCTTGGATAGGCTCTACACGGACCCTCTGGGCCAATTGACTCTACACTTCATAAGGCTCGTAGGAGAGCTACAGCCCAAGGCATTCGTGTTGGAGAACGTGCCCGGGATAGCCCAAGGGCCTCTGAGGGACGCCTTGAGGAGGGAATTCAAGAGGGTCGGCTTCGACGAGATTTACCTCAATGTGTTGTATGCAGAGCGCTACGGCACTCCGAGCCACAGGAGGCGAGTATTCATATCGAACCTAAAACTCGCGCCGGACCCCAGCCCGCCCGTAACTGTGAGGGAGGCGTTAAGCGGGTTGCCGCCGGTCGATTCGGGCTTCCCCAACCACGAGACTGTGACGTTGAGCAGATCGAAGCTGGATAGAATCGCCGCAGTCAAGCCGGGCGAGGCCTTGATGAAATTTAGGGGCGCTAATAACATCTACGGGAACTTCATAAGGCTTAAATGGGACGAGATAGCCCCCACGGTCATGGGCAGCAGGCGGTTTATCCACCCCGACGAGAATAGGCTGTTGACTGTCAGAGAACAAGCGAGGCTCATGGGCTTCCCTGACCACCATGTGTTCTTCGGCCCCAAGGACTCCCAATTTAATCAGATCGGAGAGGCCGTGCCTCCGCCGTTGGCGCGAGCCATAGGCGAGTACGTCAAAAATATATTGTCGAGAAACTAGGCGGACGTGGCTAGAATCATCTGCCCTATATGCGGGCGTCCCGCAGAGAGGCTCATAGAGGGCATGTGCGAAGACTGCTACCTAGAGCGGCATCCAGTATTAGAAATTAAGAAGTTCAATGTGGTCAAATGTAGATATTGCGGCTCCTTATTCGTCAGGGGACGGTGGATAAAGCCTGGCAAAGAGAGCGAGGAGGCCCTGCTTGCCAGATTGTTGAGGGACAACGTAAAGGTCAGCGGCGTGTTGAGATCCGTCCAGATTGAGGTCGGAGGCGATAAGGTAATCTATAGGCTGTCGGGCGTGGGCTCTCCCCACGAGTCTATATCTCCCCGCGAGTTCTCCGCGGAGTATGCCGCCAAAATAGTCTTCGACGTCTGTCTAGACTGTAGGAGGAACATATGGGGGTCCGAAAGGGGGCTTGTTAGGATAAGGGGATTTCCCGACGACTTGAGAGACATTGACGTGTTGAAGATAGAAGCGCTTCTGGAACATATAGCCTTCGAGATAAGAGGGAAGAACTTGGGCTCTATAATGTCGGTCGAGAAGGTGGGCAGGTCCTTCGAGATATCGACAACTCAAGCCAAGCTGGCCAGACATATAGCGCATAGGATACACGAGGCGCTTCCCAGCGATTATGTGGAGAGCTACAAGAAGCTGAGAGGTAGAGGCGACAGAGAGGTCTACCACTATACGGCTACGTTGTACATAATGACGTTAGATGAAGGCGACGTGATTAGGAGGGGTCCCTCCTACTATTTGGTGTTAGACATAAATAAAGCGGACGTATATCTAGTCGATATACTCAACAAGACTCGCGTCAGAATTCCGCTATATAGGTTCTCCGAGGTGAAGACGGAGAAGGTGGGGCGCGGGATTAAGGGCGAAATAAAAAACGGGGTCTTTGTGGACGCCCGCGGCGAGATTTCGGCGCGGGCGGCAGAGGCGGAGTCAAGCCTTGCGTATTATGTCGAAATAGGCGATCGTCATTACGTGATTTCGATCTAGTCGTAACATTTAGATTTAAAGTAGCTCCATCTCTCTGCCATGTATCCGAATATAGTAATTAGAGCCGCGCTTGAAAGCGACGTCGACGCTGTGGCCGACCTAATAGCCCGCTTGAAGAGGCTCAACGGGGAATTCGACCCATTGCTCAAACCTGTCGATGACCTAGTCTCGGCGTCTAAAGATTATGCCAAGTCCAAAATAAGCTCGCCGACTTCTGTGGTCCTAGTGGCGGAGATCGACGGGAAGGTGATAGGAGTAGTCGTAGGAGATGTCGAGGATAGGCTCTTCTACGAGCCCAGACTGGCCGGAGTCATAAGGGAATTTTACATCCTGCCGGAATTTAGGCGTAAGGGCTTGGGCAAGAGGATGATGAACGAAGTTATAGACGCCCTTAAGAGGAAGGGCGCCCAAATGATAATGGCCGACTTTCCCGCGCTCAACGAGATCGCAGTGGAGTTCTACAAAAAGTTGAATTTCAGGCCAATCGAGTCTATATATGCAAAAGAGGTCTAGGTTAAATTAAAGTTCTGTTTTGATTATTTCGGCCACTTTCTCTGCGAACTCCTGAGTGCCTAAGACCTCCTTCACTACCTTCCTCTCCTCCTCGGTCATCTGTCTCGCCAGATCGCCAGTGAAGTATCCCTCCTGGTAGGTCTTGCTGACGCCTTTAGTTATGAGGTCGGCGGCCTCTCTCCAGCCTATAAACCTAAAGAGTAGCTCTAGGGCCAATATCGTGGCTGTGGGGTTCACGTAGTTCTTGCCGGTATATTTCGGAGCGGTTCCGTGTACAGGCTCCGCCATCATGCCCCAATCGCCGACGTCGATGCCCGGCGCCACTCCAAGGCCGCCGACCAGCCCGGCCGCTTCGTCGCTCACATAATCTCCGTTGAGGTTCGGCGCAAGTATCACGTCATATTCTCCAGTACGGGTTAACAACTGTTGGAGCATATTGTCGGCTATTCTATCATTCACCAAGACCTTGCCGGGCGGCGCCTTGCCGCCGTATTGTTGTAGCTCCTCCTCGAGGACTACGTAGTCTCTGAATTCGGTTCTGGCCACTTCGTAGGCCCAGTCTCTGAAGGCCCCCTCGGTGTATTTCTGTATATTGCCCTTGTGCATTATGGTGACCGACCTCCTTTTGTTCTCTATGGCGAATTTTAGGGCCAATCTAGCTATCCTCTGCGTGCCGAATTTGCTTATGGGTTTTATGCCTATTCCTGCGTCGTCTCTAATGTCGATTTTCAATTCCCTCTTCAGGAAGTCCCTCAATTTGGCGGCCTCTGGGGCGTTCCAAGGCCATTCGATGCCCATATATACGTCCTCAGTGTTCTCTCTGAATATAACTAGGTCGACTTTACTCGGGTCCTTTAGAGGCGAGGGGAGGCCTGGGAAGTATTTGACGGGCCTTATGTTTGCGTATAGGTCGAAAATCTGCCTGAGGGTCACGTTTAGGCTACGGAAGCCGCCGCCTACAGGGGTCTCCAACGGGGCCTTCAAGAACGCCCTAATTTTCTTCAAGACCTCTACGCTTTGGTCTGGCAGTCTGCTACCCAATAGCTTCTCGGCCTTGGAGCCCACCAGGACTTCGTACCACAAGACCTTACGGGCCTTGCCGTATGCCTTCTCCACAGCGGCGTTGGCCACCTTTATTGCGGCGTAGGCGACCTCGGGCCCGGTGCCGTCTCCCTCTATATAGCCTATGACGACTTTATCGGGCACCTTCAACTGTCCTGGCCCTATATATACGACGTATTCGCCCTCTATAGGCTCTGCGTATTTGCCGGCGTAAGGTTGCAGATTGGGTATTTGGGACTTTATCTTCTCGAGGTATTCTGACATGATAGAACTTTTTTCGGCCTTTTAAATCCTTATTTTTCGTTTAGTGTGTTCGAAATTAAACGACAAGGCAATGTAATGTTCGTCTATATGAACTTTCAATTAAATAGAAATGCATTTACCTTAGAATTAATAAGAAAGATCAAATCTATAAATTGTAATGATATTGAAACAATTATATTTTCAAACAGAGGACCTGTATTCTCTTCCGGGCTGGACTTAAGGGTATTCCTACAAGGGGTGGAAGAGGCTAGGCGATATCTAGCGGAGTTGAACGATATGGCGTATAAGCTACTGGACTGCGAGGCCAACACCGTAGCCTATATGGCAGGTGACGCCTACGGCTTTGGCGTTGAGTTTACATACTTTATGGACTACGTCGCGGCGTCTAGATCTGATTTGATCTTGTCGCTACAAGGCATAAAACTCGGCGTCTTTCCGCCATATACCTACATACTGGCCGGCATCCTCGGCCACGAGGCCGTGAGGCTCTTATTGGCGAGGCCTATAGATGCAGAAGAGGCGAGGCGTATAGGGCTGGTCCACCACATAGGCGGGCTGGACGACGCGTTGAGCCGCCTATTTAGGGCTCCCAGACATGTATTTCTTTACGCTAAAGCCCATAGGAGGCTCGTCAAAGATGCGTTGAGACTTAGCGATGCCGCTCTTGAGGAGCTGGCGAGTCTGGCGGGGAGGAAGGAGACCGTATCTTTGATCAAATCCTTTTTGGAGAAGCGCTAATATATACCCTAGGCCTAATATACGTGCCCGCCAACCTGCCGGCCGAAGCCAAGGCCAAATGGCTGAAAGTAATGGAGGCCAAGACGCCCGAGGAGAAGATAAGAGCTATGGAGGAATTCCTCTCAGCTGTCCCGAAACATAAGGGCACCGAGAAGTTGATAAAATTCGTCAGGAGGAGGATGGCGGAGCTGAGGCGCGAGGTCGAGGAGCGTAAGGCCAAAGAACGGAGCGCACGTGGAGGGGGCGGGCACTACGTCAAAAAGGACGGAGATGTGCAACTAGTAGTCATAGGCCCTCCCAATGGGGGCAAGACGGCCCTCCTTAAGTGTTTGACGTCGGTCCCCTTGGAGCCCGACGAGGTCCCCTTCAGCACTGTGGAGCCCGTCCCGGCCATGTTCGTAGAGGATAACGTCTACGTGCAGCTCGTCAAGGCCCCGAGCCTCGTGCTCGACGACCCTACGAGCGATATAAACTCGATAACATACGCCCTGGCCCGAAACGCAGACGGCGTGTTGTTGGTGCTCAGAGCCGACCAGGAGCCCAAGAGGGTTTTGGGCTCTGTGATAAAGCTCTTGGACGAAGCCAGCATATCGGTATATAGGCCTAAGACCTTGGTGAGAGTAGAGCGGAGAGGTCTAGGCGGGATCCAGATAATAGGCCGCCTGAAGGGCGCCACGCTCGACGACGTGAAGAAGTTGTTGTCGGAATATGGGATACACCACGCCGCAGTCTACATAGAAGGCGAGGCCTCGCTGGACGATATAGAAGATGCGGTGTTTTCGGAGCATCTATACAAGCCCACTATAGCCGTGGTCTGGGGAAAAGACGCAGAGGTCGAGGAGGCGTTGAGGGAATTAGGCGTGCCCTTCCTGAACGCCGATCTGTCTAGATGTATAATAGACCGGAGCGCGCTCCTCTCGCTTATACTCAAGACGTTGGGCCTCATGAGGGTCTTCACGAAACAAATACACAGCGATGGATATACGCCCAAGCCTCTAGTCGTGAGGGAGAACAGCACCGTTGGGGACATAGCCAAAATGATCCACAGTGCGCTTTACGACAACTTCAAATACGCAATAGTCTGGCGCCGAGAGTCCTACCCCAAATGGCCCAAAAGAGTCGGTCTCGAATATAGGCTTAAAGACGGAGATGTAGTAGAAATACATGCATGACGATGAGGAGTGCCTCAGGCGCCTTAAGGAGCTCGAAGAGCGGCTGGAGGCGCTCGAGGGCCTCGTGAGCTTAGCGCTTGAGGAACTTCGAGACGTGAGGAGCCTCTTGGAGCAGAAAGAGGCGGCAGGACCTGAGAGGAAGAGGGGCGAGGGCGCACATCCTCTGTTGAGGGCCATTGAGGACAAGTTGTTCCTAGACACCAGAGATGTACGCTCTAAAAGCGCGTTGAGGAGGCTGGTGGAACAGGGCATCGCGATATTACTTAGAGACGAGGCCGCCAATAGGGAAGTCGTCACTACTAAGAGGATAGTACTGGATTTATTAAAAAAGCTCCCATTAGATGTGGACAAGGCCGAAAGTCTAAGTGAGAGGGAATACGAGCTATTAGAAATACTGAACAGGCTGGGGTACGTCATTAAGAAGGACAACAAATACATAGCGACAGAGCTCGCCGACGAGTTCAAAATATGAGCGAGCTCTTTTGGTTTGAGAAGTATAGGCCTA
>JBEULO010000131.1:0-15759 GCA_041287225.1 Thermoproteus sp. | reverse complement strand
AGATATGGCCAAGAGGTACAGCGCGAAGATATACGTGGTCGAGGTGGTGGACACTGCGACGATATTAGGCCTCTCCATGGGGCCTGTGCCCCCCGACGTCATAGACTCGATAAGGGAGAAGGCGAAGGCGGACCTCGCAGATGCGAAAGCCAAAGTCCAGTCCGAAGGCGTCGACGTGGAGACCGTCATGCTCGAAGGCGATCCAGCCGGCGCCATTGTGGACTACTCCGAGAGGATCGGAGCCGACATAATCGTAACTGGAAGCCGCGGCCTCTCCACAATAAAGAGGGTCTTCCTCGGCAGCGTCTCCACGGGCGTAGTGACCCACGCCAAAAAGCCGGTCCTAGTCGTCAAGTGATGAGGAACCGGGCCCCAATCGGTGAGGAGTTGATAGGCCGCTGAACCCATTTAAACTGCTTTTTTATAGACGGCGTGTATGTGTTCGACCTAGACGGCACCCTCGTCGATTCGGTGGACGCCCACGTGAGGGCTTGGCTCGACGCCTTGTCGCTACTGGGCGTCGAGGCGCGGGAGGAGGACGTAAGGCCGCTCATGGGCCTCCCCGCGACCGAAATAGCCAGGAGGCTGGCCCCGGGGAGGGCCAGAGAGCTGGCCGACCTGAAAGTCAGATTGTTCCTAGAGAGGCATATAGGCGAGGTGCGCGCGTATCCCGACGTAGATGCGATCACAAAGCTCCCGAGGCCCATTGCGGTTGTGACGTCCTCCAGCGGCGTCCTCGCCAGAGCCGTCTTAAAGAGGATAGGGCTCCCTATCGATTACGTGGTGGGGGGCGACGAAGTGCCTAGAGGCAAGCCCCACCCGGACCCCCTCTACGTCGTCTCCAAGGCGTTTGGCGTGTCCACGAGCTCCATGGTGGTAGTCGGCGATAGCATATACGACGTGGAGATGGCCGTGGCCGCCGGCGCCACTCCCATCTGTATCGCCAGGGCCGGACCTCCCTGTAGGGATGGCGTACGCGTAATTAGGAGCTTGAGAGAACTTATTTACGCGATTCGGTAGGTATATGAGGCCCATCTATAGGTATATAGAGGGCAACCACATAATCACCACATACGTCTTGGAGATCGGCGACGTGAAGGTGGCCGTAGATCCCGGCCCCCCCAACGCCCTCACCCCCACCGAAGCCGACTATGTGATCTGTACCCATATACACAACGACCACTGCGGCGCCTCGGGCCAAATGGACAGGCCCGTATACGTCCACGAGAGGTATGTCAGACACGTATTGGACCCCTCGAGGCTCTGGCAGTCCACAAGGGAGGTGTTGGGCCCCATAGCGGACCTCTTCGGGCGGCCTGTAGGCGCCAGAGACGTAAGGCCCTTGAGGGATGGAGATAGGCTGTTCGACGCCATAGACGTGTACTTCACGCCGGGCCACGCGCCCCACCACGTCATGTTCTACTATAGGGACGAAGGCGTGTTGTTTGTAGGCGACGGCGCCGGGGTCTACGTCCCCGAGCTGAAGGCCATATTCCCGACGACGCCCCCGCCCTTTAAGTACGACGAATACGTCCAATCGCTCAGGAGGGTATCCGCGCTGGGCGCCCGGCTGATTTGCTTCCCGCACTTCGCCTGTACGGAGGAGGTGGACCTCTTGAGGGCACACGCCGAACAGATAAAGGCCTGGCGCGAGGCGGCTAGAAACGTCAAGGAGAGAGGAGGAGGCGTCGAGGACCTGCTGGTAGAGCTACAGAGGGTCGACGAAAATACGGCCAAAATAGCGGGGAGGAGGGGGTTGCTCCACGACTTCTTCTTGATGCAGACGTTGGTGGGCTTGTTGCAGAGCGCCTAGGGGGATTCGTACGCAAGCGCGACGGACAGCAGCTTCTCCTCGTCCGTAGCGACTATCTGTAGCCCTACTGGAAGCCCGGAGGCGGGGGCGGGCACCGATATAGCCGGGAGGCCGGTCAAGTTGAAGAGCTCGGTGAACGCCAAGAGCTTGGGCCTCACCGCTATGGAGTCCGCCTCTTCGAGCTTCGGGGCCGCTATGGCGGTGGTCGGCATCACCAACACGTCGTATTTCTTCAACAGGCTGGCGAAAAGGGCGGTCGCCTCCACCTTGACCTCAAGCGCTTTGATGTAGGCCACTGCCGGAAGCGACGCGCCGACTTTGAGCAGAGAGGCCACGTCGCGGCCCATAGAGCCGCCGAACTCCTTTAAGTATTTCCAATTCACGGCGGCGGCCTCCGACAGGAGCAGGGCGGCCCTCGCGTAGGAGTACCTCCTCGCGTCGACTTGCGCTTCGAACCTCTCGCCGCCGGCCTTTTCCAGAATCGAGACGGCGCCCCAGAAGGCCCCGTCCACATACGGGTCGGCTTCGGCTACCCCTTTCAACACGGCGAAGCGGAACCTGCGGAGGGGCTCCGCCCTAATCCCGCCTATCGTCTCCATCAAGTAGGCCATATCTGATGCGGTCTTCGTGAAGAAGCCCACGTGGTCTAGCGTGGGGGCCAGAGGCCTTATGCCCTCCATCGGGAAGGCCCCGTATCGCGGCTTGTAGCCCACGACGCCGCATAGGGCGGCGGGGATCCTGACGGAGCCGCCGGTATCTGTGCCGATGGCTATGTCGGCTATTCCTGCCGCCACGGCGCCTGCAGAGCCGCCGGAGGAGCCGCCTGTAATCCTAGAGGGGTCTGCCGGATTTCGCGTAGGGCCGAAGTGGGGGTTTAGGTTCGTGGCCCCCAACGCCAGCTCGTGCATGTTGGTCTTGCCCAACACCAAGGCGCCCTCCGCCTCGAGGCGTTGGACTACGGGGGCCGTGCGGTCGGGCAGGGCCTTCGCGTAGGGGGCGCCGTTAGTTGTAGGGAGGCCGGCCACGTCTATGTTGTCCTTGACGGCTAGGATCAGCCCGAAGAGCCTCCCCCTACGGCCTGATTTAGCCAAGAGCTCCGCCTTATCCGGCAGGGACCTATCGAGAGACAAGAAGTAGTTGTTGGGGTTCCTCTCGGCCTCCCTTAACGCCTTCTCTACGACATCCCTCAAGGAGGCGGGGTCCGCCAGATTCCTCTCGACGACTTCTTTTATCATATCAAGCCCAGCCCCTTGAGTATGGACTCCACTTGCCTTTCTACCTCCTCGCCAGCCTCGCCGAGACCCAGCTCCCTAACGAGCTCTCTGACGTACCTCATAGGCCCCATGGAGGCCCCCAGTAAAAAGATTTCCCCGACAAATGACCGCGAAGCCAGCGTCGATGTGGAACACAATACGACTACGCCTTTTCGTTGTTGCCTCCGCCCGCCTCGTGGATCCGGTGGCAAGTGGCGGCGTAGAAGAGCTTTTCAGACGCCCAATTCGCCTGGTTGGAGATATAGTCCACTTTCTTCCTCAACTCGAAGTCCCTCGGCTCTAGGCTCAACATGTCCAGATAGAGCTTCTCGACCGCCGCTTTGAGCTCTTCGGCCGCCCCCACATTCTTCTTGACGAGCTCTTCGTTTATCTTCCTGCCGAGCTCGCCGGCTATGTCGGCTATCCCCATCAGGTAGGTCATCACATCGACGCCGACCTCTTCGAGCGTGGGGAGCCGCCTCTCCTCGAGGAACACCCAGAGGGAGTAGGCCTCTACGTATTCCTGTAGCCCTTGCGCCCCGTTGTTGTAGAACATGGGGTATTTCGCTATGAGCTCCTTGAGCTCGGCCGCCGCCGTCTCCATGTCTTTAAGGTGCCTTCGGGCCGCCTCCAAATCGCCTCTAATTAAGGAGTAGATCGCCGACTTGCTCAGCCTGGTCACCCTAATTGAGGTCTGTATGACCTTCTCGCGGGCCTCCTCGTAGCTCCGCAACTCCTTATACAGCCTATTGACGTCCAGCATATCGCGGCCTTATTGGGCATATATAAGCTATTACCAATATTGCGGATAGCGCAATAGGACCAAAAGCGGCAGGGAGACGTACTGGAATTGATACTTCTTTGCGAGTTCGTCAAGTCCCCTTATCTGGATTTTGGCGGCCGCCTCCGAGCCCAGTTTGGTCAAGGCGTATTTGACGGTATCGGAGTCCAGCTCCTGGTAGACGGCCACATAGCCCCTAGACACCAACGCGTCCAACACGGGCGGCAGTTGGGGCATGGTCAGCCTCCTCCCGGGGGCGGGGACGTCGGAGAGCTTCGCCTCTTCTCTCAACAACACGAAGACGGCCGCAATAGACCGCATGTCCAATACGCCGAATTTAGAGAGGACCGCGAGGACGAGCTCTTCGAGGGTCATAACACCAATAGCGGCATTATTAGGGCCAGCGGTATGGGGAGCGCCGGGGCGTAGCCGAAGCGGCGTAGCAACAACTTGACTGTGAGGACGAAGCCCGCATATATCAGCGCCAGCCCGACGGCCATGGCCGATATCGAGGCGACAAGCCCCAACTGGGAGTACTTAACGCCTATATAGGTCAGGGCGGCCGTGTAGGCGAAGAAGTCGCCCGTGCCCACCGACACCTCGCCGACTCTAGCCATAAGCCCCAAGAGGGGCGGCTCCCTCGGAGCGCCTATTTGCGGGCGGCGCTCCTCCTTGGCCTTTTTGACTATCCTGCCCAACAGACCCCAGTACACCATCAACAAGTCGTATACGGGCAGTACGGCCAGTAGGACCAAGACCGTGAGGGGCGGCAATATCCATACGATCATGGCGCCGGCCAGGGCGCTCAAGACGGCCACGGAGGCGTCCCACTTCCATTTAAACATGCCGTATATGAGAAGAGGCGCGACTACAAACGGCGCATAGAAGAGGGCCTCCGCGGCTAGGTCTGGCAGAAGCCCACAGGCGTAGTACTTAATCGCATAGGCCCAGAAGACCCCCAGAATCACTAGGAACCAGACCGCCGCTATGAACAACTTAAAGAGCCTTTTGAACCTCATTATTAGGTAGATGAGGACTGTGGCCGTAGCCGCAAGCGCCACGAAGAGGCCCACGTTGTAGGCGGCGGCTTGCGTCGTGTTTGAGGCGGAATAGGGGGCGGCGGACAGTACCTGCTGGGCGGCTTGGGACGGCGCCGCCAAGTAGGGCAACACGCCGAGGAGGGCGGCCGAGAGCAGTAGGGCAAATGAGGCATAGGCCCTCACGAACTAGGTGAAACTCCAATATTTAAGGTATGACCTCCGTCGAGTCCAGAATGGGCTCGTAGTCCAAGTCCTCCCTCTTGACGGCCCCCTCCTCCAAGAGCCTCTCCAAGACCTCTTTCTTCTCTTCGAGCACGCTGATGGTCCTCTTGGTGACTTCACAGACCGCATCGAACCCCCTCTCGCCCCAATACTTCTCGAAGTGGGTATATAGGCACCTCCCGCCGCATATATGTCTATACTCGCAGGTATTACACCTATCGTCGAGCTTGAAGGAAACCTTGAGGACCCCCCTCTTCACGTCGCCCACTTCGGCCCAGCCCTCAGACACAGCTATGGGGCACGCCAGAATCCTGCCGTCGCTATTGACGGCGAAGGCGCGCCGACCCGCGCCGCACGGGACCCAATCGAAGGGGCGGATCAACATGGCCCTGTATATCCCCAAAAACGGGACTATCCCCAACAGCCGCCCCCGCTCCGCCTCTGCTATAAACCAATCTCTCAGCTTGATTATGCCCGGCAGGTAGCTCTCCTCGGCCCACCTCAAAAACTCGTCAGGCCCCCACTCCTCCGTCCATACGGCGTTGAGTTGCCAATGCACCTTGTCGAACCCCAACGAGAACAAATGGCGGACGTCTCTATATATGTCGCCCATACGGCTTACGGCCATTCTGGCTATCACCTCACAGCCGCATTTCACCTCATCTTTCAACCACCTCAAAGTCCTCACCACCGACTTATATACGCCGGGCCCCCTATAGTGGTCCGTCACCTCCTCGACGCCGTCTATGGAGAGCAACACCACGTCGAATTTCCGCCAGTACTCGACGGGGAGCCTTCTGGCCAAAAGGCCGTTGGTCTGTATGCCCCACCTCTTGGCCTTTATCGAATCCATTACGGCCATTATATAGCCGGGATTCAACAGGGGCTCGCCGCCGTAGAAAAAGACCACAGGCTCTTCGTCTCTAGAGAGGAGGCGCCTCAAGTCCTCGATGTCGTACTTCACGGTCCAGGGCGAGTGGCGGGGATCGAAAGAGCCCCCGCAATATCTACATTTGAGGTTACACGCCCCTGTGGTTATGACGAACCAAAGCACATGAACGCCGATATTACTTTAATAAAGAATCATAGACGCCATATATGAACAAAGAAGTCTGGAAGATATCGTTCTCCGCCTTTTTCGCAGATCTGGGCTATCAGGGCGCCATAGCCCTCCTCCCCCTACTCCTAGTGACGGCGTTGAGGCTCCCCGTATACATATACGGCATAATCGAGGCGTTAAATTACGGCGGCGGCGCCCTCATGGGGCTGTTGGGGGGCTATGCGGCCGAAAGGTTCGGAAGGAAGAAAGTAGCAGTGGCGGGCAACGCCTTGATATCCCTCATGTCCTTCACCGCCCTCGCCAACTCGCCCGTCCTGTCGCCCCTTTTATTTCTGGCGGGCTGGTGGTCCCGCAACTTCAGGACTCCGGCCAGAAGGGCCATGTTGGTCGAAGCCGCTGAGGAGGGGGAGAGGAAAAAGGCCTTTGGGATACTCCACGCGTTGGATATAGGCGGCGGCGTCGGCTCCATTGCGATCATGGCCGCCCTGCTCCTATTGGGCTACAACTACGTCGTCGCCTACCTCGCAACTCTCCCCTTCTTCATAACGTCGACATTGCTCTTGGCATCAGTCCGAGTCGGCGAGAAGAAGGGAGCCGCCAAGCCTGGAGCGCCCGGCCTGAAGGTGGCCGCATTGGCCCTGTCGTCTGCCCTATTCGGCTTCACCTATTACAGCTTCGGCTTCCCCATATTGAGCATATTCCTACACACCGGCTCCAACGTTGCGTCCATAGGCGCCTACGGGCTTTACCTCCTGGTCTCTGCACTCACGGGGCTGGCGGTGGGGTCCCTCAAATCCACCGGCTACAAGACGTTGGCGTTCGCCGGCTATCTGATCGCCTCTCTGGGGAGCCTACTCTTCGGCCTCACCAGCCTACTGCCAATATACCTATTGGCCTCGGCCCTAATGGGCCTCTCTATCGGCGTGGTGGAGACCTTGGAGCCCTATATAGTCTCCCGCCTCTCCAGAGAGGAGGAGATGGCCGCCTCTATGGGCGTCTTGACCGCCGGCAGGAGCCTCGGCCTCTTCGTATCGAATATAGTAATGGGCTTCTTGTTTTCGATAGGGGAAATATACGCTTATATCTACGCCTTTGCGGCGGCCCTAACGGCCGCAGTTATAGTGCTGACAGTAGTAGCCCGTTAAATCAGCTGGAGTTCGATTTTTACAGTATCGGGTACCTTTATCGTCATAAGCCTTCTGATCACCTTGTCGTTGGCCTCTATATCTATAAGCCTCTTGTGTATCCTCAACTCCCAGTGCTCGTAGGTGTGATACCCCTCGCCGGAGGGGGCCTTGCGTGTGACCACCATGAGCCGTTTAGTGGGCAACGGCACAGGGCCGCTGACCTCTACGCCCATCTTTTTGGCTATGTCCACTATCTCCTTGGCGACGTTCTCGAGGTCCGCGTAGTTGGTCCCGTAGAGCCTTATCCTTACCTTCCTCCTCGCGATCATCGCCCCCCTACACGGTTCGGTTTATATGTTTTCCGCATGGCGCGAAAAGTTGAGATGGGGCTGAGGAAAAACGTTACTTTGATTGTACCTGCGCCGGCTTGACCTCAATTACCTGTCCTGCGGCTATCGTGCGGCCCATGTCGCGTAGGGCGAAACGGCCTAGCGCAGGGAAGTCGCTGAACTTCTCCACAACTACGGGCTTCAAGGGCTTCAGCCTCACCATGGCGACGTCTCCTTGTTTGATGAACTGAGGCTTCTGCTCTATGGTCTGGCCGGTACGCGGGTCGAGCTTAGATATGAGCTCGGATATCTGGACGGGCACGGTGGCGGTGTGTACGTGCATTACGGGCGCGTAGCCGGGCCCGATGGCGGTGGGATGCCACAACACTATAACGCGAGCCACTATCTCCTCGGCCACAGTCGGCGGGTTTTCGACCTTGCCCAACACGTCGCCGCGTTTTACGTCCTCCTTCTCTATGCCTCTGAGGTTCACGCCTATGTTGTCGCCGGGCTTCGCCTCGTCTAGCTTCATGTGGTGCGTCTCGAGGGAGCGGACATCGCCCACTTTGGCCGGGGGCATTACTATCACTCTGTCGCCCGGCTTTATGACGCCGGTCTCCACCCTGCCTACCACCACGGTGCCCGCGCCGGTGATCGAGAAGACGTCTTGTACTGGCAGTCTGAGCGGCTTCTCCACAGGCCTCTGCGGCGGCTCCAAGTTGTCGAAAGCCTCAAGGAGAGACGGCCCGTTGTACCACGGCATGTTTTGAGACTTCGCCTTGATGTTGTCCCCCTTGACTGCACTCACGGGGATTATGGGCACCTTGTTGGGGTCGTAGCCCAACAACTTCAACATCTTGACCACCTCGCCTCTTATCTGTTCGAATCTCTTCTGGTCGTAATTGACTACGTCCATCTTGTTCACGGCGATTATGAGCTGGTTGACCCCCAGCGTCTTGGCCAGGAAGAGGTGTTCCCTCCCCTGTCCCTGTGGGCCTATGGCGGTCTCGAACTCGCCCGGCCTTGCGGATATGACCAACATGGCGGCGTCGGCTTGGCTTGTGCCCACGATCATGTTCTTGATGAAGTCGCGGTGTCCCGGCAGGTCTATAACGGTCAAGAAGTACTTATTGGTCTCGAAGCCCACGTGGGTGGCCTCTATGGTCACGCCCCTCTCGCGCTCCTCTTTGAATCGATCTAAGATCCAAGCGAAGGCGAAGTCCTCCTTGCCCATCTTTTTGGCCATCTCCTCGATCTCCTTAAAGGCCTTCTCGTCGACGTAGCCGGTCTCGTAGAGGAGCCTGCCGGTCAGCGTGGACTTGCCGTTGTCTACGTGGCCTATAACCGCTAGGTTCAAATGGGGCTTTTGTAGCGCCGACGGCTTCGGGTTTAGTATTATCGACGGCATGGCGAGACTAAAGTGTCCATATTTAAAACTTTATACCAAGGAGGCGCAGTAAAGCATAAAAGGGGGTCCCTCGAGGCCGTCGTGAAGGAGGTGGTCTACACAAAATCGGCGCCAGAGCCCATCGGCCCCTACAGCCAGGCGATAAGGGCGGGGGGTCTGTTGTTCATATCGGGGCAAATACCCATAGACCCCAAAACCGGCGAGGTCGTAAAAGGCGGAATAAAAGAACAGACCAGACAGGCCCTAGAAAACATAAAGGCTATACTACAAGCCGCAGGGTACGAACTGTCCGACGTGGCTATGGCATTCGTCTTCCTGTCCGACCTCTCCCTATTCGGGCAGTTCAACGAGGTCTACGCCGAGTACTTCAAGGACAAGCCGCCGGCTAGAGTCACAGTACAGGCGGCGAGGCTACCAAGAGACGTGCTTGTGGAAATCGCGGCGATAGCAATAAAATAATAGAGAGAATATAACCAGTGTGGAGAGGACCCGCAACGCAGATCGGTGAAGAGGAACTGGGCGCCGACTCCCTCCAAGTCTCCTCTCTAGGCCTAAAGAGCCCCTTCAAGAAGTTGGTAGTAGGCCCCCCGCGGGAGGCCTTGGAGGTTGCCAGAAGGGTCGGCGGCGTGGCGGTGTCGGACTTCTCAGGAGTGGACCCCCACGAATATGAGGACGTATATGCAGTACACATCAAGGACGTAGCGCTGTTGGAGCCCCTACTGGCCGGGGCCGAGGTCGTGTTGTACCTGAGATGGTCTCTACAACCGCCTAGAGGCGTCCGCACTATAGTCCTGACGTGCGTTGAGGACAAGTTGTGCCGAGAGGCCGACTGCCTATGCGGAGGAGCCTTGAGGATCTAGTATTGACCACAGCCGCCGTCAGGTCCGGCGTGGAGGCTTGCGTAGACCTAATAGAGGCCATATCGGACAGAATCGACGCCTTCTACCTCCCCATACCCCTCGAAATCTGCAGGGGCTCCCCCGCCGACTTGGGGGCGTTGGGGTGGCTCCTAGAGCCCATCCTCTATCTGTACCACAACGTCCCCGGCCGCTGGCTCTGTTACGGCTCCCTCGAAGACTTGAGGAGGAGGGCCTTCGCGACTGCGAGGCTGGCGGGCCTTGTGGTGAGGGCTAAGGTGTTCGGGGCCGTCGACTTGCGGCAGTGGGACTCCCTCTTCGCCGTGCCGCCTCCGGAGCCGCCGCGCCCCTCGCTTGCCGTTGGCTACATCGGGAGGGACGTAGTGGTGTGCGGGGCCCCGGTGCCCACGCCCCTAGAACTCGCGGCGGGCGTCTGGAGCCGCTTGGGAGATGGGGAGAAGAGGCGTCTTGTTGGATATATAGTGGAGTATATAGATCTCCTCCTGTCGAGTATAAACATAGACGAGGCCTACTCGCGGCTTCTAGCCGACGAGAGCTATAGGGAGTTCGCCCGCGCGGTTGTTCACCACATGGGAAATTGAAAGCACGACGTCATTCCCGCGGAATTTCCGCCAAATTCGACTTAAACCTCCCTGCGGACTCGGCACATGGCCAAAACAAAACTAATCCCAATAGTAATAATAGTACTAATAGCCGTGATGTCGTCGGTAATAGCCTCGGCGCAGAGCACTGCGCAACAGAGCTGTCCGCCCGACATAGCCATAAAGTGGTACGCCCTCGTGAACTATATAGCGTATACTACAGGCCAGAACGCGTCCCAGTTGATAGCCGAGGCCCAGGCCCGCGGTAACCTTACCGTGACTGTCTCCGGCGTCGAGGTGGTAGTCCCCTACTGTTCCCTCAACGCCGTTGCCGCTAATGGGAGCCGGGTGTCCGTAATGCCGGCGGTCGGGGCCGGCGAGCTGAAAAAACTGGGCTTGAATATGACCCAGGCCAAGGCCCTCTTCCAGAAGCTCAAAGAGGCCAGAGACGAGGCCATGAGGAACTTGACCAGATACATAAAGCCTCTCGAAGGCGCCGGGCTCGACGTCGCGGCCAAGGCGCTGGTTGAGGACAGAGGCTACGAGAGGGCCATAGCCCTAAACGCCAACATGTCGGCTGTGCTCAAGGCGGTGGCCCGGTTGCTGGTCAAAGTCGGAGCCAACGAGACCGCGGTGAAGGAGCTCCTAAAGGCCGCCGAGATCCACAACGAGACCGCCAGCCTGCTGTCTTACATAAAGGCGCGGGGCGGGATGGAGGGCATAAAGAGGGGCTTCGCCTCCAACTTGACAGCAGTCGTGGCCTCCGACAGGGGCTATTCGGCCCTCGCCTCCAAGGCCTTAGAGCTCGCCGCGGTCTTCAAGTCGCTTGCGTCCGACATGGCGGGAGTCAACTCGACGCTGTCGCAGAGGCTGCTTGGCTACGCGAGGGCCTTCAACAAGACGGCCACTGCGCTGGTCTACATAAAGGCGCAGGGCGGGATAGAGGCCATGACCCGCGGCGCTCTGGCCAACACCACGGCGGCTCTGAACGGCACCTACGGCATCGAGAACGCCATAGTGCGCATAGAGGAGTCCGTAAAGAGGCTCAACGAGACCTTAGAGGCGCTGGAGGGCGTCAACGCGAGCTCTACCGCCGTAGAGAAGCTACAAGAGGCCTTGGCGCTACACGAAAAGGCGCTGGAGGTCTTGAAGGCGCTCGAAGGGGTCGGAGGGGCCGTCGGGCTGGAGCAAAACGTATACAGGGCCTTGGAGGCGGGAGGGGAGCTGAGCCCCAACGCCGTGGCGTTGTGCCTACAGCTGAACGTGACCGACCTCCTCGCTAAATATGGAACCCCCGCCCTCCAGGTCAGATACGCAGTTAGGTGCGAAGTGATCAAGTTGTTGGAGTACTCCAGGAGGGGCCTCTTCAGCCCCATGTACCTAATACAGTTGAAAGGCATTATATTGGGGTCCGGCGGGCTCAAGGCCTTCGAGAACCCCTACCTGGCCAAAGTCGTTCTCAACCAAATAGTCGAGTTGGAGCAAACAGCCGGCATAAAGCCCAGCTCGATTGCGGCCAATATAACCAGACCGGGGAGGGGAAGATGATAGTCCTAAACCTCACAATACCGCCCCTTTTGATACTGCTGTTGGCCCCGGCGCAACTGTCGAACATATCTATGCCTGCCCCCAACGCCTCGGCGATCGCCGCGTTTACGATAAACGGGACGCCTTTGCCCGTTGTGGCCTATGGAGGCCGGATATATGTAATACAAGACGGCGCCCCGGCCTATGTGGAGTACATACCGGCCTATATCAACTCCAGCGGGGTCTACGAGCTGGCTCTGAGCCTGGACCAGCCGGCCGTGGTGGTAATGCCGCCGGGCATCATGCCGCAGAACGTGCCCCAGTACAGACTGATCGCCATGAACAACACCGGCACCTACATCCAAGTGGGGCCCGGCGATGTGGATATATCCTACTACGCGGCGAGGCTCTCCCTAGCCCCTGCAACTACAAGCGCGGCCCCGCCGTCTACTTCAACCCAGACGGCGCCCTCTGCCGCCCAAACCGCGCCTACAGCCCCGCCGTCCGTATCGACACAGACAGCGTTCACGACAACAATAGCGGCGGCTATAGCGGCGGTGATCGTCGTAATAATCGCCGTAGTGCTCATAGCGAGGAGGAAATAATCCCTTTTTTCCCACGGTTTTATCCCCAATAGGGTCTACATGCGGCCCCAGTCCCGCATCCAGTTCCGATATAGGGGGTCGTGCGGGTATGGCAACATCCTCGCGGAGCTCGTGGCGTCTAGACCATTCCTTCCAGCGACAAACTCGTTGCTTCAAGTCCCGCAGGAAGCTGGGGGATATACCGTCTCGCCAGGTCTATGGTCCGCTTGGAGCGCTATCTTCCCGGCTCATGGCTGGTGTTTTTAATATTGTGTGAAGTAGAGGCTGTGGTCTGTCGAGGTCCCGTTGAAGTCGTCTACGAGCAGCTGGCTGACTATCTGCGTGGGCTCGGCGTAGCTGGCGGCGTACGTAGCGTCTTGTTGGCGTCGGCATTTATGAGGTATGACGGCGTTAAGACGTTCGTGGAGGCTCTCGGCGGTGTCCAAAACGGCGCCGAGCTCAAGGTAGTCTTCAGAGAGGCGACGCCCAAGGCGTATAAGTACTTGAGGGGGCTGGGATTCGACGTCAAGATGAACGAGAGACTTCACGCGAAGTTCTATCTGGTCGTTTTCGGCGAGGAGTATCTGGCCCTTGTGGGGTCTTCAAACCTCTCTATACACGGCCTCGAGAGAAATAGGGAGGTCAATGTGGCCGTTAGGGGCCGCGTAGACGACCCGTTCTACAAGTGTCTGCGCGGCGTGTTCGACGCGTTGTGGGGCGAGGCGAGGGCGCCGACTCCAGACGACATGAGGCGTCTCGTACTGAGGAGACGCGCCAAGCCCAAGTCGTTTCTGGCGGAACTTGACGAAGAGCTCAGAGAGCTACTCGGCGTCGAGGTGGACGTCGGCGCCGACAGGCAGAGCTCAATACCTGTCATATACAGCGGGCTGAAGAAGTTTAGGGCAAGGGCCGAGGAGAGGGGACTCGTCGAGGAGGAACTCGTCAGGAGGCTCATAGCGGACATATACGGCGGCCCCGACGAGTTGAGCAGAAGGCTGGTCAATTCCTGTAGAAAGAACGCAGACGCCTATCTGTTAGACGCGCCGTGCGTGTTGGTCTACGCCGCATACGAGGTCGTCGAAAATTTGCGGAGGCGGGGCGGAGGAGTGCTCTTCGAGACGGGCATAGACTTTTATAAGGCGGCCCTCGACCGGGCTAAAAACACAGTCGAGGAGAGAGGGGCCGGCCGGAAGGTCCAGGAATACATCCGCAACGAACACAGTGCGGTCAACAACGACAAGGACTATAGAGAGCAGTTGGTAGAGCGCAAAATAGGCGCTGTGATACTCCCGCTGATTTTAGCCCTGCCGGGTAGCTGTAAGGTGGACTTCGAGGCAAGAGGCACGCGGAGGGTGAGGAAGATAGTCTGCACATGAGGCCCCGGCCGGAGTCTCGCGGAGGTGTTTTTAAGGCGTGAAGTAGTTATGTCAAGCGTCCGGCAGAGGTCCGCCCCCAAGTCCCCCTCGGAGGTCCTAAAAGTGAGGTCTCCCCTGACCAGGCGCGCCGTCCCCTCAATATTCGGCCAGGCGGACTTCGGCGGCGCGGTCGTGGTAGATATCGGCGCTGGCTACGGCGCCAAGGGGATGTACGCCGCCAAGCGGGGGGCGCGGCATGTGGTGCTGTTAGATGTCGACGAGGAGGCGTTGAGAGAGCCAGACGATACGGTGGATAAGGTCGTCGGCGACGCCCACTTTTTGCCGTTCAAGGACGGCGCCGCCGATGTGGCCATCTTCTGGAACGTGTTGCAATTCCTCCACGACGAGGAGAGGGCGCTGGGGGAGGTGGCTAGGGTGGCGAGGCGGTACGTCGTCTTTTCGGTCTACAACGCCGCGAGCGGGAGGCGGTATACGTGGGAGGAGTTTTTAGAGAGGGCCAGGGGGCTCGGGTCCCTCGTGAGGTGGAGGCGTCTGGGCAACGTCCAGTTCCAGGCGGTGGTCCGCCGTGAGGATCGACGTACTTCGTAGGGAGTACTGCGCCGGCTGTAAGATCGCGAGGCGTAGCCCCAGGAGCACCGGCGTGAGGCTGTTCTTAGAGCGCGCCGGCTCGCCCGCCGGGCTTAGAGTCCTGGACTTCGGCTGTTCCAACTGGCGCAACTCGGCCTACTTGGAGTCGTTAGGCGCCTCTTCGGTGCGCGTCGACGCCGTGCCCTACACGAGGCCCGACGTGGTGGCCTACCCCACTCACCTCCCCTTTAGGGACCGCGCCTTCGACGTAGCCCTATTCACCCATATCTTTATGTTCCTAGAGGACAAATCGCACTGGGCCCCAGCCGCCGCCGAGTTGAGGCGAATATCGCGGCGCTATCTGGTGGTGGAGACATACGCCGTCAAGAACCCCGCCGCGCTTAAATACAGCCCAGAAGAGGTAGAGGCGCTGTTCGGCAGACCCGCCAGGAGGGCCGTGAGGCCGGACCTACAGGTCTACGTCTTCGAGGTATAGGCCCCAGGCGGCGGGTCGGGCGTTCTGCCCAGAGGCCTCCGGCCTAGATGAGTATGGCCAGGACCAGGAGCGAGATGCCGAGGAGCATAAAGGCGGAGTTCGCGAGGGGGTTGTTATATCTGATGTGGGCCAGCGCGAGCCTCCGCCAGCGCCCGTTCCTCTTCACGTATATGCCGTGTTCCGTGATGGCGTCCAGGAGCATGTGGCTCGGCCCTGCGACGGCCCCCGCGGCTAGGGCGGGCAGTATGGCATCCGGCATAATCGCTACGGCCGCCAGCGACGAGGCGAGGCCCCAGGCCATGGACCTCGGGACCGTGTGGGTCAGAGGCGTCCTCCTCCTGCCTTCATGCCCCAGCGCGTCGATGAGGTAGTTGGCTACAACAGAGACGACGAAGGCTACAGCCAGCGCATCATACAAAGGCAGGCGGAACAAGCCCCTCAACATCAACGCGAGGAGCCCCGCGGTGAACACCACATGCGTTCTCAACATCATACGCAAACCAGCGCCATGTGCGTGTCCTCCGCGACGCGCGCCTTGCGGTCCGGCTTGCTGGGGATAGACGTAGAAGCCACGTCGGAGGGGGAGGCGGGGCTTATAAGCTATGTCGGTCCGCGGGGATTGGGATTTCCGGCAGAAAGCTAAGTGGGGCCGCCGGGATTTGAACCCGGGGCCTCCCGGCTACTCGGGCCGGGCGCCCTTTATGAGCCATACGCGGG
>JBEULO010000130.1:0-16322 GCA_041287225.1 Thermoproteus sp. | reverse complement strand
ATCTGTCGTTTTAAGCGTTATCGGCAGTTTCCTGGCGCCCTTTTTGCCGCCAGCTATCCCCAACATTAAGCGCGCCGGTGAGAAACGGCGCGGCTGTACGCCACGCCGTGCGGTCTGCGCCTCGGCGCCTAGCGGGCCCCCGCAAGGGGCGTGGATTCATTATTAACTTCTCGTCTCGTCTTTATGATTTTGGTGCTTGTGGAGTCGTCGCTGGAGCTTATACCTCCTGAAATTCGGCGCCACCCGGCCGTACTGAAGGACGCAAGGAGGCGGCATAAACGTCCGGAGGAGATGCTCTTGGATAGGTCGAGGCACCATGGGGCCATGTCGTCGCTGGCTCGCGCCGAGAGGAGGGGGAGGCCGGATATAGTCCATATGTGCCTACTTGCATTTCAATACAGTCTGCTCAATATGTCCGGGCGGGGCTCCATATATGTACATACTATAAATGACTTGGTGATAAAACTGAGGCCGGACGTACGGCCCCCCAAGAACTATAACAACTTCGTTGGGCTTATGGAGCAGTTGCTGACTAGAGGCAAAGTGCCTCCGAGCGGAGAGCCCTTGATGACTGTAGAGAAGATGGGCCTAAAGGCCTTGATGGAGAGCCTAGGCGGCAAGTGGGTCGTCCTCCACGAACGTGGGGCGCGAAAAGACCCAACCGAATTGGGCAGACTGCTGGCCGACTCGGTGGTAGTAGTCGGCGGCTTTCCCCACGGCGATTTCGACAACAAGTGGCTCCTCGAGGGGGCCGACGCAATATATCGGTTTGGAGATAAGGCGCTAGACGCTTGGCAGGTGGTGGCGAGGGCTGTAGCTCTGGCCGAACTGGCGTTAGGACTTATTTAACGCTCTGAGGGCCCTAAGCCAAGTGGCTATCGACTCGCCGCCAGCTACCAGCTTATTTCTGATTAGGAAGTACTGACTGACGGCGCCTTTTTCCACCAGCCACGCCGCGAACATGTTGACCAGAACCCTCTCGCCTCCCCGTTTCAACATGCCCATGGCGTAGTCCACTATATAGTCCCTAGCCACCGGGTTCCCCTTACTTGCGGCGTCTCTCGCCCTGGCCATTAAGAGCTTGGGGCCTATTTCTTCAAGCCACCTCCTAAATCGAGGCAGCTCGTCTTGAAACCTCTGCGCTATGGGCGTTTGGGAGAATTTATCCCAGTACCTATTGAGCTCATCGATAATCATTCTATCCTCGGCCATGGGATGCGCGATTTATTATCATTTAAACATTTCATGGTGATGGATAAGCGGCAACTCGCGGCGATTCTAGACGGACTGCCGACGTTCACGAAGCCCAAATTGCGGCTGGAGCAGTACATCACGCCTGGAGATATAGCGGCGACGATGGCCTGGACTATGTACATGAGGAGGGAGTTGAACTCAGGATGGGTCCTAGATCTCGGATGCGGCACTGGGCGCCTCGCCTATGCCGTCTCACTGTTAGGCGGCAGGGCCCTCTGCGTCGATATAGACCTAGACGCCCTAGTCATATCTAAGGCTTTGGGCCTAGACGTAGCGCTCTGCGATGCCGAGATGCCGTGCGCTAAAAGGGGGGTAAAGGTGGTAATGAACCCCCCATTTGGCGTATGGCGACGCCATGCGGATGTGGAGTTCCTAAGAGGCGCGGCCGACGTGGGCGATGTGATATACACTATACACAAATACGCCACATACGACTACATCGTAGGCGTAGCAGAGTCGCTGGGCTATAAGTACGACTTGATCGACGTAGCTGTGATCAATATACCCCCGATCTATAGGCACCACAGGAAGAGGTCCCACAAGGTGGAAGTCGCTATATTTAGGCTAGAAGCGACTTCTCGAGGGCCTCGAGGTCGCCGATAATGGCCTGGACGGCGCGCCTCAAGGCGTCCAAGGGGCTCCCGTTTCTAGTCTTAAGCCTAAACGTGACGTCTTCAAGGAGTGGATGACCCACGTCAAAGGTCACGTACTCCACGTCGGGGTCTTCCGATAGGTACTCCACCAGAGGCGAAAAGAGCGTATAGGTCTCGCCCTTGGTCTTCAGCTCTAGATAATGGTCGTCGGCCTTGACTATCTCTATGGACATCATGGCCCTCTAAAACCCGCGCCTTTTTATCTCTTATCCAGCAATGCCTTCAGTCTCCTCTTGGCCGTACGCAGATCTGTAGACAAGCTGAAAACAACGCCTTTATTCAACAAGCCGGCGGCTACTAGGCGCTCTAGCGCCTCTCTGGGCCCCGTTTTGGCTACAGCCATATATACCGCCACCACCCGCTTCGCCTGCGGGCTTATGGGGAGATCCTCAAGGGCCTTATAGGCGTTTGAGAGCTCCGACACGGCCTTTCTGACCTGCCCCAACGGCGCATCTGTCTGTATGTTGAGCTCTTTGAGCCTGGCCTTGAAGCCGGCGGCCGACAGATAGTCGGCCAAGACGTCTGGAGGTATTGGGGAGGACACATCGACCTCTTTGAAGAGGATGTCGAGCGGATAGGACTTAATCGGCCGCAATTTAGACCTCACTAGGCCCGTTGCGGTCTTGATGGACGCAAGGGCTCTCTTTATTTCTAGAGGCGAGCCGCTTAGTTGTATATATACATTAGATCCTCTAACTATTGCATAGTAGTCTATATTTATGTATTTTGGGAGGATCTCCAAAAAGTATTGGGTTTCTTCACTATTAGAAAATTTTATTGAAATAGTTCTATACATAAAAGCCTTGGGCTATTTTACGGACATCCGTCGTGCCGCAGACAGGACATACCAGCTGGCCGCCGCGCCTCTTCATGACGTTGCCGCATTTGGGACATATAGCCCTGACGACCCCGAAAGTAGGCCCCTTTATGGACAACAAGAGGGGCGGGCCTATGTTTGAGACCACGCGGGCCCTTATGTAGTCGCCGACGCCGACCTTTCCGTCTATCAACTGCGGCGGTATGAAGGCGGTAACTGAATATTTCAACTCCTCGGGGCCGTTCCTGCCCTCCTTAGCTACACACCTAGCGCTCAAGGCCCTTACGCCCTTAGAGGTGACCACACAGTACAACACGTCCCCCTGTCTGGGATATCCGCGAGCCTTAACGGGCCTCACAGCAGCCGCATGGCTCTTTTTGTCGTATATGGCTACGCCTAGAGCCGACGCCCTAAATACGCCGTCTAGGTACGCATAGCCATCGACCAGATACTCCTCAGGCGTCGCCACCTCCTCGCCCGGCACTACTATCTTGCGCGCTACGTCCACATAAAGGCTATAATACTAGTTAAAAATTGTTATCGAGCCCTGTGAAGACGGTCTTTAGTAGCGAATAGAGTGAACGCGAACCCACGATCTGAGGGCTTACAACAGCCCCAGCCTTGAAAGCAGATCGAAGGCGTTGTTCTCCGGCCTCAGCTTAACGACGGCTTTCTTCTCGCCTTTAGGGGTTATTATGATATTGACGTAGTCCACCTTAACTCCATATAGCCTCTCGACCTCGTCCCTTACGGCCTTTCTAGTCGCCGAGCGGTCTACTATCAACGTAATTTTGTTTTCCCTCTCGGCCAACATCAACGCTTTTTCCGTCAAGACGAACCTCCTAATCGGCGAGCTCATAGGAACAAGCCCCTAAGCGCCTCTACTGCCGGTTGCGTCCATAGGGTCAACCTGCCCGGTGCTCCGCCAGGCGCTAAGTGCAATACGCTCAGCCCGCCCACATAAACCACATCGACGCCAGGCAGATTTCTGGCCGCCTTGATCACTGGAGCGGTCGGCGAGGACGCAACGAGCAGTAGGCTCTTCGGCTCTTTGTACCTCCTCCCGCGCATCTTGCCTACTCCAGCTCTGATCCTAGTCCTCCTGGCGGCTCTCTCCACGTCTTGCCACACCTTAAGGGCCTGTAGCACGGCCCTCAACTTCTCGGTCCTGTCTATTTGTTCCAACTCGCCCGATACGACTAGCGGGAGCTGTTCGATGCCCTCGACGATATGTCCGCGGGCTTTGACCAGTTGTATATATGCGGTGGCGGCTATTGCGGACCTTATGGCGAGCCTCTTCTCCTTCTTGTTTATCTCCTCGCGCAACTTCTTCTCGACCTTAGGCGGATGCGCCCTCCTTCCGCCTACAGTATTAGGCGCGAAACAGCCTCTAGGCCACAAATGGCCTTTATACCTAGGTATTCTGGCGATCCCGAGACCCACGCCGAAGGATTGACAGCTATGGCTCCTGCCGGCCTCGGGGCTGACTCCTTTGGGCTGGAACTGCGCCGAAAGGGCACTGAGGAAAGCCCTCCTTATCAAGTCGGGCCTGACGGGCTCGAAGAAATGTAGCGGCAAGGCTATTTCGCCCACCTTAGAGCCGTCTAGGCCATATACGGCTACCCTCTCGGGCGCTTGTCCAAATGGGCTGATGTACGGCGCCAGATCTACACGCCTTAACCGCAAGAGCACTTCGTGGACGGACACGGCCTCCATCAAGAGTCGGTATTTAAATCATTCGGCTTGTAGGGAGAGCCAGACCAGTTGCGGCGTTGCCGTGGGCGCTTTAGGAGGCGGCCTTACGGGATGGCGGAGCACTACCAGCCGCTTTTGGGTCCCCGGCACGCTGCCGGACAGCAGGATGAAACTGCTCTTGACGAGCCCGTAGTGGGGCCATCCGCCTTTGGGGTTGATCTCGGCGGGATTGTCGCCTATCTTTAAGACCCGCTTGTTGTATTCCGTGCGCTGGTGGAAGCCCATCTGGCCCGGCCTGGGTTGGGTGAACATCAAAGCGGGGCTTTGGGGCCCTATGGTGCCAGTACGCCTATGGCCCTTCCTGTGTTTATGCCAACGCGGAAGTATAGTGACGCCGAACCTCTTAACGACGCCTTGCCAGCCCTTGCCCTTAGTGACGGCTATAACGTCCACTAGCTGTCCCGCCGAAAATACGTCGGATATTTTCACCTCTTTGCCCAACACATCTAGGGCGAATTTAAGTCGATCCTCGACGGAGGGGACGCCGCCGATAGGTATCTCCAAGACCTCAGGCGTCTTTTTGCCTATTCCTGAAAGCCTAGGCTGTGTAGCCACTAGGACCCTGACGTCCACAGCAAGCCCCCTAATCGACTCGAGCCTTTTCAGCTCGGCCTCGAGGTCGAATCTCTCCGGTAGCGTCTTGACGGCCCTATATACGTCCTTGGGGATTTCAGGGGCCCACGCCTCGCCGAGCGACTTCTTGTAGCCCGTAGTCGGATCGAGGCCGTAGAGCCTCACGGCCAGTACTCTTAAAGGCGGGGCCTCGAGGACCGTGGCGGCTCTCACCACCTCCTTGCCGTAGAGCGGACTTGTCTGTCTGTCCTCAACCACAACGGCGTGCAACATGCCCGCCTTATAGGCTGCGAAGCCCAAAAGGGCGGGCTTGCCCAAATTGGGGTCTGGCCAAGTGCGGACTCTCGGCACTATGTCTTCAGCCCTCTTACGCGGATATACTCCCATCGAGCCGCGACGCGGCCTATGGATCTTAAGACCCATGAGCGCGTCAAATGGTACCTGTTATAAATATTGTACCTCCTCTCCGCGCGTGTCCGCCTGTGTTTAGACGCGGGCCGACGCCTATAGAGGCCGAGAGGGCCGTACGCCAACTACAAATTTTTGTTGAACTGGAGAATGCCGAGAGTATAAAGCTTGTTCCTCCGTCTTATTGCTGTCATTTACATCCAGGGCAATAGGCGGGCGGCATAACTTAAAAGCGGAAAACGGACGATCGCCATGAAGCGGTGGACTTGTTACATCTGCGGCAAGGACGTGGTGGAGGGCCAGCTGTTTACGTTTACGAGCAGGGGCGCCGTCCATATGAGTTGCCTCCATAAGTCGTGGGCGCCGAAGCTCTACAAAAACAACACGGATGCGGCTCTATTCGAGCTGGTGTCTTTCGCCAACGAGGGCATCGTCCGCGTGAAGAACCTCGAAGAGCTAATAGAAGACGAAGAGGTCAAGAAACTGGCCTTGGAGTTCAGGAAGAGCCTAGAGGGCTTTGCGGCGAGGTTGACCAATAAACTGGTGGAGAGGATAGGGGCCTAGAGCTCGATATAACCGTCGGGCGTTTTAATTTCTATATATCCCGCCTTCCTGTCTAGAAATAGGGTTATCGGCCCGTTTTCCAACAGAAGGCGCTCGCCCCGGCCGGAAATATGTCTGACAGGCCCTTCGGCTACCTCCGGATATTTCCTCCTTATGAGGTACAAAGCCCTTAAGGCCGATGCGAGCTCTAAATCGGGCTTGTAGGAGTCAAGCGGCCTCCTGTTCGTGTGGTCTGAGGCGAGCCCCTCGGCGCAATTCTCGCCGCCAGCGTATACGGCCGGCGTGCCGGGCATCATGTATATGAAGGCGTAGGCCAACACTGCCCTTCTCTTCCTCCTGCCTGCAACCGAACAGAACCTATCCGTGTCGTGGTTTTCTATAAAGGTATACATATACCTCAACTGGTTTGGACCTACCCTCGCTATATACAGCTTCACCCTTTTGGCGAACTCCTCGGCCTCTATTTTGTCCAAGGCGAAGAAGTCCAAGACAGCCCCGTAGAGCTCATATGCGGTAAAACCGTGATGTACGCCAAGATAGGCGGTGGGGTCTCCTGTATGTTCGGCGAGCAGGTAATGCGTCTCTAAATACCTCCCAACTAGTGCCCTCCACACGGCGGGCGGAATTCCATGAGCCACGTCGAACCTAAAGCCGTCGACTTTATCGGCCCAAAAGGCCAAGACAGACTCGGCGTAGGCCAAGGCCTCGGCCTTGCTGTAGTCTATTTTGGGCATGGTCCATACCGACATGAAGGTCTCGTATGGCGGATCGCCGCGGAAGAAACGGGGCCATAGCTCTCTGGGGAGGCTATAGGCCACTTCAAGCGCCCGTCTTGTCTCCTCGCGGTTCTTAAAATAGAAGAGGCTTTCGTGTTGCGAGAATAGACGCGACTTCAGCCCGACGTGATGTAGCACTACGTCGAGCACTACGCCGAGTCCCCTCCTCCTGGTCTTGTCTAGGAGTTCCCTAAAGGACTCAAATCCGCCTAAGATATCGTCGACGGACTTGTGGTCCAATACGTCGTACCTATGATAGCTCATAGCCCTATATATTGGATGTAAGTATACGGCATCTCCCATCTGAGATATATAGTCCAGTAGGTCCCCGACGTCGTCTAAAGAGCCTCCGCAGAAGTCCCGCCTCAAGTTCCCACATCCAAACCTGTTCTTCACCCTATCGGGCAGAATTTCGTACATAACCAACGGGGCCCATCTCGGCTTCCGGAAACGCGCGAATTTCTCCACACGTATTTTTATCCCGCAACAGTCGACGACGTAGGGAGGGCCCCTCACGAAGGCCCTATATAGGCTGTAGCCGTCCATAACTGCGAGCTCCTCCCCGAACGTACAAGCCGTCTCGTCGCAGATCTTAGGCGATCTGACGGCGAACGCCCTGACCTCAACTCCGTCTTTAAACTCCCCAACGAAATAAGGCGAGGGGGCGTGGAGTAAAGGCGAGGGAGGCCTCACGAGGCACTCGCCTCCCCCTACCTCGTTATAGTCCACCACGAACTTATAGGGATAACGCCCAGGAGGCAAGTGAAGAGTAGCGCACATAAGTCCTCTACGCGCCTCGAGGGGGAACGCGCCTATGAGCTCCCCGCTCAGGTTGGAGACCAGATAGCCTCTAGCTCCGACCCTTTCGGTACATGCCTCCACTTCAGCAACTACGCCGAAATAGTCGTGACCGGCCCAACGCCTTATGCGGCAAGCCACGCAACATAAAAGTAGCCCTATTTTACCAGTACTACTAATCCTCTCGACGCATCCCCCCAAGCGGGTCCCGGAGGCGTCGCGATGAGGTTGCGTGTAGGAAGCTTTATAGAATTGCGATGTAGCTGTCATATGCCGGAGTTTAAAGTACTCGGCGGCGACTTACAGCATTTATTGGTCAAACTGGGGCCCGACGAGGCTGTATGGGGCGAGGGCGGCCATCTGATATGGAAGGACTCCACCGTCAGCCTGACGGCCAAGATGAGAGGCGGTCTCATAAGGGCTCTGGAGAGGGCTGTTACGGGCGCCTCCTTCTTCGTGTTAGAGGTAAAGGGGCCGGGTGCCGTCGACTTCGCAGGCTTCGCGCCGGGCAAGATAGTGGAGATACAACTGGACGGCAGGAGCATATTGGCCGAACATAAGTCCTTCCTGGCGGCTGAGTCCACAGTCGAATACGGCGCAAAGCTGGTGGGGCTGGGCTTCGGATGGCTCGGCGGGGAGGGGCTGTTGATGGCGAGACTGTGGGGCTCGGGCAGAGTCTTCCTGCACGCTATTGGCGACGCCTTGATGTTCGAATTGGGACCGGGTGAGTCTATAGACGTTGAGGCGGGGCACGTCTTGGCCTTCGAGGAGGGGATGAGGGCTACTGTGAGGAGGGTCGGCGGGCTGAAGTCTATGCTCTTCGGCGATGAGGGCATATGGTTCGCACATATAGAGGGGCCGGGGCGCGTGTGGATTAGGACTCTCAGCAGAGGGCAGATGATAATGGGGTTGATGCCCGAGTTGTCCCGAGCGGTTAGGTCGGTATAAAGGCGGGCCCGCAAGGCCGAGATCTACTTAAAGGACTTCGAGAAGCTCTATATGCAATACGAGCTGGGCCGTAAGGCCGTTAGGCTACGCCTAGACGAGAAGCCCGTAGTCGAGTTCGACTTGCCTAAAGGGGAGCCCACGCCTCAAGTGGAGGTGTCGGGGGAGTTCGTCAGGGCGTCTTGTTGCGGCGTCGAGACATCCCTTAGGGTCGTGGTGGAGGGCGGAGTCGCGAGGATATGGAAGGAATTAGGCCCGGAGGAACACGTCTTGGGTCTCGGCGAGAGGGCCGCGCCTATAGATAGGAGGAGGACAGTCGCCGTTATGTTCAATTTCGACGCATATGCCTACCTGCCCTTCATGGACCCGCTCTACGTCTCCATACCTCTTGCTATATTTGTAAAGAACGGCAGAGCCTTCGGCTTGTTGGTGAACTCGCCGGCTTATTCCGTCTTCGATATAGGCGTTAGGGAGTACGGCGCCGTGTCGATAGAAGTAGAAGACAGGCCGGAGCTCTACATAATCTTCGGGCCAACGCCTATGGAGGTCCTAGAGGTCTACTCCGACATTACGGGGAGGCCGTTTCTGCCCCCCAAGTGGGCCTTGGGATATCAGATATCCAGATTCACCTACGAGCCCCAGCAGTCTCTATTGAAGGTCGTAGATATGGTGTCGGCCGAGGTGCCTCTAGACGCCGTCTATTTGGACATAGACCACATGGACGGCTATAAGATATTCACTTGGGACCGCCGTAAATTCCCCGATCCGCACGGCCTGATCTCAGAGCTACACGAGAGGGGGGTCAAAGTCGTGACCATAGTGGACCCGTACGTCAAGGCGGAGCCCGGCTATAAGGTGTTCGAAGAGGGCCTTCCGCACCTCCTCGTAACTAGGAACAACGAGCTCTATCTAGTTAGGGGGTGGCCCGGCGCGTCGGCCCTGCCGGACTTCCTCAACAAGAGGGCGAGGGAGTGGTGGGCCAAACTGGTAGAACAATACGTGAAGGAGTACGATGTGGACGGGCTGTGGATAGACATGAACGAGCCGACCAATATGGACGGCGATATTTTGTTCACAGGCAGGTGGGCCGAGTTGAGGAAGGCCGTGGCCCTAGGCCTCAAGCCGGGCCCTCTACATAAAGAGGACTTGCTTAAAAGGACCGCCGCGGGGGCTCTGCACAGACTCGACGACGGGCGTTTGTTGCCCCACGAGAAGGTACACAACGCATATGCCTACTTCGAGGCCATGGCTACATACGACGGCATTTCGAGGGCCGGCAAAAAGCCCTTTGTGTTGTCTCGTGCCGGATATGCAGGAATACAGCGTTATGCGGCCTTGTGGACTGGCGACGTGATAGCGTCGTGGGAGGGCTTGAAGGCGACCTTGATGGCCGTATTAGGCCTTTCGGCCTCCGGCGTCCATATGGTCGGCGCAGATATAGGCGGCTTTGCGGGCTATAGCGACCCCGAGCTGGTGGTGCGTTGGTATCAAGCGTCTGCGTTCTTCCCGTTGTTCAGGGCGCATAAAGGCAAGGAGGGCAACGACACCGAGGTCTTCGCCCTGCCGGCAAGATATAGAGAGGCGGTAGTAGAGGTGGTGAAGCTACGCTATAAGTTCCTGCCTTATTTGTGGCATTTAGCTTGGGAGGCCTATCTTACGGGGCGGCCGATAATAAGGCCGTTGCCGTTGGAGTTCCCCGACGACGAAGACGCGTATAAGGTCGACGACGAGTACCTAGTAGGTCCCTATATGTTGGTTGCGCCCCATTTGTCGCCGACTCCGAGAAGGGCTGTCTATGTGCCCAGCGGCGTGTGGGCGGACTACTGGACTGGGGTGGTCCAACTGGGCCCCTCTTGGATAGAGGCGACGGCCGAACTGCCCATATACATAAGGAGAGGCTCCGCCGTGTTGGGCGACGGGTTCCTTATGGTATACGGAGAGGGGACGTGGTCTATATACCACGGCGAGGGCGAGCAGCCTTTGCGTATGGACGTAAGGGCCTCTGGAGGAGTCGTGGAGCTTTCTGGCGATGTGGTGGAGCTAGACGAGATTGTCGTAGTAGGCGCGCAGTACAACAAGGCGGAGGTCGACGGCGTAGAGAAGCCCGTATTCGGCGACGTTTTGGGGACTAGGGTCGAGGTGGGCGGCGTCGCCAGAAGGATAGTGCTCAAGTGACCTCGCAAGGCCCTCTGGGCACTTCCGCCTTTATCAAATCGCCGAAACGGACGAGCGCCTCGGATAGCCTTGCCTGGTCGCCTCCAATAAATACATGCGACGGCCCTGTGCCGGACACGCCGCCGACAGCGCCCAGTTTTAACGCCTCAAGGGTGGGCGTCGGATCGTAGCCGAGCGCGAAGCCGTAGGCCACCGCGTTTATCGTCATGGCGGTCCTCCAATCGCCGCGGAGCGCGTAGAGCACGGCAGTCCTCACAACAGGCGCTATGGCCCTCATTTCCTCTATTTTTCCTCTGCCCTTGCCCCATTTGGGCACTAACACCAAGACGTCGCCCGATACGTCCAGCCTCCTCAGCAGGGCATTTGTGTTGTTATCTGTAAGCCAGGACTCGCCTAGAGCTGAAGCCACGGCGTCGTCAAACGCGCCGGTGACGCTGATGCCGATCTTTCTGCTTGTCTCGGCATTTATTCTAGCCACATCTATCCTACTGAGGCCGAGCCCGAAGAGCTCGTCGAGAGCGAATATCAGGGCGTTAAGGGCCGCGCTACTGGATTTAAGCCCGCCAGCGGTGGGCAAATCGCCCCAAAATCTAACCGAGAGCGCCCCGAACCCGAACCTTTCCCTTAAGGCCGCCAGGGCCCTATATATGGGCGCCAAGTCGACGTCGCCGTACGACGACACGACGTCCTTTTCGTTCTCGCAGACCTCGACGCCTATCCTCAAGGATATGGGGAACGACGCCCCTACGCCTAAAGCGATTGCGTTTATTACGCTACCGCCGCCCCACGCGCACGATTTGGCGCACCTCATCGGCCGAGAGGTCCATCCCGCCTAATGAGCCCCGCCCTAAGGGCGTGGTCCGCCAGCACTATTGCGGTCATGGCCTCAAGCGCCACGAGGGCCTTAGGGACTGTCGTCACGTCGTATCTGCCTTTGAACTCCAAGAGGTACGGCTCCATTTTCGACAAGTCGACAGTCCTCTGGGGCTTTCTTACCGACGGCGTGGGCTTAAAGTAGACGCGGAACCAGACGGGCTCGCCTATTGTTATCCCGCCTAGAGTCCCGCCTACCTTATTGGTCGCCAGCCCCACTCTGCCCTCTTTAAGCGTTATTGGGTCGTTGGCCTCGCTCCCCCTCATCCTCGCTAGTTTTATCCCCTCGCCCATCTCGAAGGCAACCGCGCTGGGTATCGACAAGGCGGCCTTGGCCAAGTCGGCCTTTATCTTGTCGAAGACGGGCTCGCCGAGGCCCGGCGGCACGTTGACTGCCCACACCTCGACCGCGCCGCCGATGGAATCGCCCTCCTTGACCGCCTTGACTATTTCGTCCAACATGGCCTTGAGCGCGTTGTCGTCTACCACCGGTATGGGCTTGCTCCAAGACGCCTTTATGTCGTTTATGTCGTATCTGCTGGATATCTGCACGCCGCCTAGCTCTACGATATGGCCGACGACCTCTACTCCCAATAGGGAGAGGAGCTTTTTGGCCATAGCGCCTGCTACCACCAAGGCGGCTGTAGTCCTGCCCGACGCCCTGCCTCCTCCTCTGTGGTCGTAATTATCGCCGTATTTCAGATAGTAGGCCAAATCGGCGTGGCCGGGCCTCGGCCTTTTCCACAAGTCGTCGTAATAGCTGGAAATAACCCTCTTGTTCCATATGACCACGGCCACCGGAGTCCCTTGCGTCTTTCCATTCTTCACGCCGGAAAGTATCTCGAACCCCTCGGGCTCACAACGGGGATTTAGGACGGGTATGTTGCAGAACATCCTCCTGTCGAGCTCTCGCCTTATGTCCTCCTCCGACAGCGGAAGTCCCGCCGGCAATCCGTCCACGACTACTCCTATAGCTCTGCCGTGGCTCTCGCCGAATGTCGCTATTCTAAACTCGCGGCCGAAGAACGACATAAAGTTGAGGATCTATTGAGTTTATTAAATCTCGATAAGCTCATAAAGAGGCCGTTGGGGGTCTACATGAAGTTGTTCGCAGTTATAGGCCAACACGTAAGGAGTTCCTCCGCATCGCCAGCTATGCACAACGCGGCCTTTAGGGCCTTGGGGGTGGACGCCCTCTATATAGCCGTAGATGTGCCCAAGCCGTCGTTGTCGTGTTTCGTGGAGCTAGCCCGTTTCAACCTTTCCGGCTTCAATGTGACCATACCGCTCAAGGAGGAGATAATACGATACCTAGACGGCGTGGTCATGGAGGCTAGAGCAGTAGGCGCCGTGAATACAGTTAAAGTCGAAAGGAACTTGCTGGTAGGCTACAACACCGACTATATGGCCGTTTACAGACTGGCGGGCAGGTACATGGAGGGGGGCAGGGTGTTAGTGCTAGGCGCTGGCGGCGCCGCGAGGGCCGCAGTCTACGCCGCGGTTAAGGCAGGCGCCAACGAGGTCGTAGTGGCCAATAGGACTAAGGAGAAGGCGGCCGCTCTGGCCAAAGAGTTTTCGGATAGGTTTGGCGTCAAGACGGCCGGAGTAGGGCTGGACGAGGCGCCTAGAGCTGACGTAGTGATAAACGCCACGCCAGTGCACAACGAAGTGCTCGTCCCCCTAGAGGGGGCCAAGGCCTATGTCGAGTTCGTCTACAACCCCCCGAGGACTGCCATGTTGGCGGCCGCGTTAGATCTCGGCATAAAGGTCGTAGACGGCGTCGATATATTGGTCGAGCAGGGGGCGGCGGCCGAAGAGATATGGCTCGGCGTAAAGCCCGATCGAGAGGTCATGAAGAAGGCAGTTTTACGCTTCCTGGGGGTCAGCTAGGCGGTACTACTATCTGTACTGCTTTGCACATCTGCACTATTAAGTCGAAGAGCTGTTTGAAGTCGCCGGCGCGTCTCAACACCTCGGCCTCTCTACTATCGTCGTAGACGGAGAGCCCCATAGCCTTTTTGATCCTGCCGATATCTCTACATATTTCTAGTCTCAACTTCAATAGGTGCATCAGAGCCGAGTCCACGGCGTCCAGCGCTATTCTCATATCGGATAGCGAGGTCAAACCGCTATATACCCCCAGGGAAGAATATATAGCCTCCATTGCCCCATAGCTCAACTGCCCCGGCGCCGCTGGGGCGTCTAGAGCCGCGTAGGTGAAAGGCGCCCCCATCAACGGAGCGAAGACCCTCGACATCAAGCCCAAGCCGCCCATGGCGAAGGCCACCACCGGCCGTCTACATGTACCTATAAGAGACAAAACCTTGAAGTTATCGTCCCAACTCCTCGCAGTAGTCGCTATCTTAACTACGTCCGCCCCGCTGGTCACAGCCTCTGAGGCCCAGGCCCTTAACACGTCCACCTCGGGGGTGCCTCTAAAGTCGTGTCTGCTCAGAACGACTTGGGCCTTCCCCTTCGCGCCTATCACCTCCCCCTTTATTTTAGAGGAGAGCTCCACGTCGACATAGTGCGGCGCCAAGTCTAACGCCTTTAAGTATGCCGAAAGCCTCTCCTCCTCCGACCTCTTAAAGAAGCCGCCCTCCTCTGCAGATCTTATAGTGACAATTACGATCCTAGACCTTATGAGATCCTCCAAGGGCCTCTTTATGTCGCCTAAATCCCCCTGGTAGGGGTCCAGACGGACTTCGACGCATCTAGCGGGCGAGGACAGCGCCCTTTCGAGGTCTTTGGGCTTCTCGACTAGAGCTGTGGCGCATATCAATACCCCATAAGGTCTCTTTGGGGGCCCAATTTAAGGCTTTCCGCCTAAATGCTCTCGGAGCCATTCGAGCTTCTGCCTCAGATCCTCCACTCTATGTCTGGGCTTGCCCTTTCTGGTCAGCTCATGGGACTCTTCTGGAAACAATACGAGCCTCGCCTTGACTCCGTTTAGCCTCAACGCGGTATAAAGGGCAACGCCTTGATCTAACCAAGTCCTATAGTCCTCAGTTGAGTGTATTATTAACGTGGGCGTCTTCACGTTCTTAATGTAGAACAATGGGCTTTTTTCTAAACATATATCTCTATTATCCCAGGGGGTGCAACATATCTGGTCCTCCACGAAATACCACCCTATATCCGTCGTGCCGAACATAGATATCCAGTCACATATAGACCTTTGCGTTATCGCCGCCGAGAACCTATCCGTATGTGTGATTATCCAATTTACCATATACCCACCATAGGAGCCCCCGGCGACGGCCATCTTGTCGCCGTCGACTTCTCTAAATTCTGCCACGACGTAATCTACGGCCTCCATTAAGTCTTGGTAGTCCCTCTCGCCGTAGCGACATCTAATATCGGCGAATTCCTCGGCATATCCGTCAGAGCCTCTGGGGTTTGTATAGACTACGGCGTAGCCATTAGAGACAAGCAGTTGAAATTCGAACATGAAGCTCCAACCATATGCAGTCTTGGGACCTCCATGTATGTAAAGCACCATCGGCCTCCTCCCGCTTTGAGGCGACATGATCCAGCCGTCTATCTCGACGCCGTCGCTAGCCCTAAACCTGAAGTGTCTAGGTTTGACGAAGCCGAGTCTGTTCCTCACGAAATCATTGAAGCTAGTGAGCCTGACGACCTCGCCGTCTCTATATAGGAAAAGCTCCTTGGGCGAGTCGGCGGTCATGTAGGTATATAACACCTCGCCCCTCTGGCCCACGTAGAATTCGTCCACTACGCCCTCGCCCCCAATTATGCGCTCGACCTCGCCCTCTAAGCTCGCCCTATATAGCTCCGACGAGCCGCCCACTGTGGCCAGGAAATATATGTAGTCCCCGCGCCACTGGATCGCCGGAGAGTAGCTTGGCCCCCTCACGTCGCTGTTGAGGGTATTGACGGCGTTTCTGTCAAAGCCGCATGTGATACAAGACTCTGAGCCGTCTAACCAGTACACATACACCCTATTATGCGACGAAAAGCCTCTTTGCATCTTGTGGCCTATTAACGCCACCGCATCGGACTTGGGGCTCCACGCCAAGTGGTACGCGGAATTTATGCCGCTGGCAAGCGTCTTGACCTCCCCCGTATTTACGTCGTACACTACTAGGTCCACTAGGTAGGGCCTCAACTGATCTCTACTTACAGTATATGCGATGTACCTGCCATCTGGGCTCCACGCGACATGTCTCACTAAAACCCACCCCTTTGTGATCCTGGCCTTATTTCCGCCTTCGGCGTCTACGACGTATAGGTGAGACTCCACGTTATAGGCGTAGCCGAAGTCGTTTACCCAGAGCGGAATCCCCTCTGCGTGTTTTACGTCGGGCTCGACGGCGCCCTTATAGGCGACGACGGCGAGCCTCGAGCCGTCTGGTGACCAAGAGAGGTCCAGCACTCCCAGAGGGAAGTAGGCCAGCCTTCTCGGCGCCCCATTACCCTCTAAGACCCAGAGGCCGACCCCCTTGGACTTTTTGCTCAGCCTGCGCCTAGACAGATATGCGATCTTATCGCCCTTGGGGGTAGGCGCGGTGTCCGCAGGGCCTTGGAGCACAACTCTTTTCCTTAAGCTGGACGTATCGACCTCCCATATCGACGACTCATATCTATTCCTCTTCAGATTTATTCTAGTCGCCACGAAATAGCCTCTATTGCCTTCTAGCACAGGGTTCGATACCAGTATTAGTTTAGCTAGATCTGTAGGCCTTATGGGCATATGCCGTTCAGTACCGA
>JBEULO010000013.1:0-7281 GCA_041287225.1 Thermoproteus sp. | reverse complement strand
AATAAAGGGGTAGCCAGCCCTTCTAGAGCCTCCTCTGTATTCTTCAAGACAAGCCTCGCAGACGGCCAGGTCGGGCGGTATTTCAGACCTAACAAACGCGGAGTGCTCGCTCTTGAGGATCTCAAACGTCTTGTACCCCCGCGGCTTGACTGGCTCTATTCTGTACTCCTCTATCTCGATGGCAGAGGGCTTGCCGTTGAGAAGCTCTTCTATAAACTCGCGGACTTCGCCGCCCTCGGCCCATATCTCTACCTCGCCGCCGCCGAGGTTTCTGACGTAGCCCCTCACTGAATGTTTCTCAGCGAGGTAGGCCACAAAGGGCCTGAAGCCGACGCCTTGAACTACACCAACGACAAGAAGCCTAAAGGCCACGTGGACGCTTGAAGTTGCATATATTTACTTTACCTCGAGAAATCAAAGTTTATATATCAACTGCGGGGCGTTTAGCTATGTGTTGGGCCGTGCCAGCCGTCGTCACGAAGGTTGAAGGTAGCACGGCATGGGTCGACCTAGGCGACGGAGTGCCTAGACCTGTCGTGGTCGGCATAGACGGCGAACGTATAAAACCCGGCGACTTGGTGATGGCACACGCCGGCGTCATAATATCGGTTTTAGACATAAACGCAATCGAAGAAATGAAAAGGAACTTCGTCGAGCTGTTCGCCGAACTGGCGCCAGAGGGCGAGAAGGAGAAGGCGGCCAAAGAAGCAGAGGCAATGTTCCAAGAGCTTTTAGAAAGAAGCAGAAAATATGCAGAGGCTAAAGAACACAACCAGATTGCGGTATGGTAGTCCAAACAGCTTGTAACGAGGCCTACTGCGGCGCGTATTTGGATTGTTGGAACTGCCCCGTCATATCCAACAGGATAAAAGTCGTCGAATCTATCTTCCGCCGGAATATTGACCTCGCCTCGCGGCTGAAGGCCCTAATATGGAAATACGCCGAACATCTCGCCAGCATGTACGGGAGCCACTACGTCTTTAAAATAATGGACTTCTGCGGCACGCACGAGTGGACTATTGTACACTTCGGTCTCAGGAGCTTGATGCCCAAGTCGGTGGAGCTGGTGCCGGGGCCTGGCTGCCCCGTCTGCGTGACCCCCTCTTACTACATAGAACAGCTGATCTCCTTGGCGCTCGACGGAGTTCCGATATACACCTACGGCGATACGTTCAAGTTGCCGGCCATAAGGCCGGTCAAGGGGGTCAGGTCGCTGGCAGACGCCAAGGCCCGCGGCGCCGAGGTCAAAGTAGTACACAGCCTCATGCACGCCATAACTTTGGCCAAGTCCTCTAATAAGGTGGGCATCTTTGTGGGGATAGGCTTTGAGACGGTGGCGCCGGGCTACGCCGTGCCTATAGTCGAGGGCTTGGTGCCGGCCAATTTGAAGATCATGAGCCTCGTGAAGTTGACCCCGCCGGCCGCATATCTGGCCATAGACACGATTAGAGAGAAGCCGACTGACTACCCCATAATGGGCGTAATTGCGCCCGGCCACGTGTCGACGATAATTGGCGGGAAGGCTTGGGCGCCAATAGCAGAAAACTTCGGGATACCCGTCGTCGTCTCCGGCTTCGAGCCCAACGACGTTTTAATCGCAATTGCCGAGATTTTAAAACAGTTGAAGAACAGAGAGGCGAAGGTCGTCATCGAGTACACGAGGGCAGTCACCTGGGACGGCGACCTCAAGGCCCAGGCCGCCATAAGCAAGGCCTTCGAGACCGTGGACTCCGCGTGGAGGGGGATCGGCTTCATACCCAAGTCGGGGCTCGCCGTGAGGAAGGAGTACTCCCACGTAAACGCCCTGGCCCACTTCGGCATAGAGGACTTGACGCCAGAGAAGTGGCGCTACGACTTGCCGGCCAACTGCAGATGCGCCGAGGTCAACCTAGGCAAGGCAAAGCCCACTGACTGTCCCCTCTTCATGAAGGCCTGCACGCCCGACAGGCCTATAGGGCCGTGCATGGTCTCCATGGAGGGGGCCTGCGCCGTGTGGGCCAGATTCGGCGGAGGCGGACTCGCCGACGAGATAGCTAAGTCTCTGCTATGAGGCTGATATACGGAGGTCTCTCCCTCGAGAGGCTCGGCCTCTACGGGTTTAGGCTGTGCGCAAACGGCGACTGTCTATGCGTAGATGCCAACGCCTGCGATAGGCGGCTTTATACCCACGACCACCACCGCGACGGAGAGGGCATCGGCCCGCAAGGTCTAGAGCCTTGGAGGCAGTTTGAAGTAGACAAGTGGCTCGTGACGCCAATTCCCGCGTACAACACGGTCAAAAGGCCAGACGGCGGAGTCCCCCACCCCATGGGTTGCTGTTTCGGCTATTTAATAGAGAGGGCTGGCGTCAAGGTGCTCATAGCAGGCGACACAGACCTCACGCCGGAGCTGACCAAGACTAGGGGCGTGGACATATTAGCAGTGCCGATTGGGGGAGGGGGCGTGATGACGCCCGAAGAGGCGGCAGAGGCTGTGATGTCTATAAGGCCGAAGATCGCGGTGCCGTACCACTACACGGATAGGAAGCACTACGTATTATTTAGAGACATAGCGCAACCCTACACGCAGATAATAGGCGTATGATCTCGCTAGCTCACGGAGGCGGCGGCGTGGAGACAGAGGAGCTATTGAATCGGCTCATCTTCTCCAAGGTGCCAGACGCCTTGAAAAAAGTGGCGGGGGGCCTCGGCATTGATCTGCCCGACGACGCCGCGGCGTTGCCCATGGGCAACGGCGACTACTTAGTGGTCACGGTAGACTCCTACACTGTAGACCCGCCTTTCTTCCCAGGGGGGGATATAGGCTACCTGGCGGCGAGCGGCAGTATAAACGATGTGGTCATGTTGGGAGGCAGGCCTGTGGCAATGTTGGACTCAATACTGGTTGAGGAGGGGTTTGAGGAGCGCGACTTAGAGAAAATAATAAATTCTTTAATCTCGACGCTGGCAAGATACGGAATCGCCTTGATAGGAGGCGACTTCAAAGTCATGCCCAAGGGCCAGCTGGATAAGATTGTGATAACTACCGTGGGCATCGGAATAGCTAGAGGCGGCTACATCGCCGACGTGCCTAAGCCCGGAGATGTGGTGGTGGTGACCGGCCCCGTGGGGGCCCACGGCGCCATGGTGCTGTCTTACAGGCTGGGGCTTGAGGCTAAAATAGCCAGCGACGCGAGGCCCCTAGTGGAGCTGGTCCCCATCTTGGAGAAATACAGGCAGTACGTCCACGCGGCGCGGGACCCGACCCGCGGCGGGCTCGCCACCGTGTTGAACGACTGGGCCAAGGCCAGCGGCACCGTTATTGTGGTGGACCAAAGCGCAGTGCCGGTAAGCCAGGATGTCAAGGCGGTGGCCGACATGGCCGGCGTAGATCCGCTACACCTGGCTTCTGAAGGCGCCGCCGCCTTCGCGGTGGCGCCAGAAGCCGCCGACGAGTTTTTAAAAGAGCTCAAAGCCGCCGGGTTCCAAGATGCGGCTCGAATAGGCGAGGTGAAAAAGAGCGAGCGCTACTCGGGCTACGTGTTGGCAAAGACGGAAGTTGGCGGTTTTAGGATCCTAGAGCCTCTCAGGGGTCCCTTAGTCCCGCGGATCTGTTAGGCGGAAATAACACATATATACCACGGCTACGGTGCGAATATGCATGAGTGGTCGCTTGCCCTATCGGTAGTTCAGTCAGTGGACAAGTGGGCCCGAGAACACAACGTAGAGGTCAAAAAAGTCGTCTTAGGGGTGCCCTCTATCTCCATGCTGGACGTCAAGATGCTCCAAGAAGCCTTCGACTTCCTTAAAAAAGAGTCTAAACTCGAGGCAGCCAGGCTGGAGGTGAGGGTGAGGAGCCCCCGGTTTAGATGCCGCAGATGCGGCTACGAGTTCGGCGAGGAGGAGGTGAGAAGTCAAATAGAGGCTGTGGCCGGGCGCTACGGCGAAGAGTACCCACTACACTTAATGCCCGACCTAGTGCCGGCGTTTGTCCGCTGTCCGCGTTGCGGCTCTCACGACATTGAAGTAGATGCCCAGATAAAAGTAGAGGAGGTGGAGACGGTATGAGGCCCCTACTAGAGCTGGCGAGGGCGAGGCTCTCCGGCAGGAACGTGGTGGCGGTCATGAGCGGGAAGGGCGGCGTCGGGAAGAGCGTGGTCGCGGCGCTTTTGGCCCTCTCTAAGCCCAAGTCGGCGTTGATAGACCTAGACCTCTTCGGCATGTCGGCGCCTAGGCTCTTCGGAGCCGCGGGGCTACACAAAGTGGAGAAGGAGGGCATAAGGCCGTTTGAAGTAGGCGGCGTCAAGTTGTTCAGCCTCCACGGAATCGTCGGCGACAAGTTCGTCGTACTGCCGGGGGCGAGCCAGGGAGGGGTGGCCGAGGCGCTATTGGCCTTCGCCGACCTCGACGGCGTTGAGAACGTGGTCGTGGACATGCCCCCCGGCATGGGGGAGGAGCTCTTAACTCTGTCGCGCGTGGCGCAGTTCAAGCCGGTGGTCGTCTCCACGCCGTCCGCCACGGCCTTGAAGGTGGCGGGACACCTCCTGGAATATTTGGCCGAGATGAGCACAAGACCCCCCGTGGTCGTGTTGAACATGTCCTACGTCCAGTGCGGCGGCTCCAGGGTCTACCCCTTCGGCGACCCGAAGAAGGCGGCTGACGCCTTTTCGTCGAAGACAGAACGCGTGGTGGAGCTCCCCATAGACCCAGAGCTGGAGGGCTACGTGGGCCGCATAGCTCAATACAAGGGGCCCGTCTATGCGGCTATAAAGGACTTAGTCGCGCCGTATGTTTAAGCTATGTTCCGAATGGACGACGGCATAGCGCCTCGCGACTTGAAAATAGACGCCATAAGGAGCGGCCTTAGAGAAATCAGGGAAAAGTTCCTCGAATGCGTGAAGAGCGGCAAGAAGCGAGAGATATGTCATGCCATCGCCGCCAACGAGCTCATGGGCTTCTTCGGGTCGCTACTCCCCAGAGTAATATACGACGGCGAATACAGGCGCTACATATTAGTGGGGTCGGAGGGCAACTTGCTAATATTAGACGTAGACGTGGACGTTGTAAAACTAGTAGACATAGCTACAGCAATAACTCAACTTTTAAAATAGTAAACAGAGTTTTAAAAATCTAAGTAAATAGAGAGTAACCATAAAAACTAGAGTCATATAAGCCTCATGAGCACTTTGGTATTTTACGTTGGCTACTTGTTTAAACGAGACTCTGCAGTAGGCCTCGAGGTCGGGAGGCTTCTAGAGGCCGAGAGAGTCCCGGCGGTGGAGCTGAGTGGAGATGCCTTGTACATGGTCGACGAAATGAGGCGACTTAGCCCGACTAAGGCCATTTTAGTAGGCGCCGTCCAGAGAGGTCGCCCTCCTGGTACTATAGAAATATATAAATTCAAGCCGTATGTTTATAACAACCAGCTAGAGGCACAAGACGCTCTGCGCCCGTCGCTCGAAGGGAGGATCTCCCTAGAGGACCTCTTAATAGGCCTCAGCATATTCGGCACGCCTACCGATGAAATATACGTGGCCGAGTGCGAGCCGCCGGTACTTGAAGACGGGGTGGGCCTCTCGCCGGAGGGCCGTAAGTGCGCCGAGGAGCTCGCCAAGAGAGTAAAAGAACTTTACAGAGAGCTATGTACGAAGTAGAGGACGGAGAGTTTGAAATCTTGGCGAGGACCGCCGAGATAGGACCCGCGAGGTTTTACGCAATATATAAGAACGTCAAGTTGCCGCTGTCTACCGCCTGGCGCAGAGCTCAGAAATTAATAAGAGAAGGCTATCTAAACAAGACGGAGAAGGAGTTGATAGACGTAACCGATAAAGGCCTCTTAGTGTTGGCATGCCGCGGCCACTCCGTGGGCTTGGTCAGGCTTGCCAAGTCTATGGAGTTAAGCGTCGAGGAGGCGGCGTCTATGGCGGAATTTATATGCAGAAACGTTAAGCTGAGCGGAATTTTGTTGACATCGATATGGGACATAGTAAGAGTCATCCCCCTTCCGCGCTTCGCCGAGCTGAAAGGCACCAACACAGAAGGCGCCGCGGCCAAGGTACTGCTCAAGGCCTACCCTGCAATAGAGCTCGACGGCGTTGGGACTTATTTAATAGACCACGGCGTGGTGGTGGCGGCCAGCTGCTCCCTCTGCGGGCAGAGACATGAGCTATTTCCTAACTGCCACCTGTGGGAAAAGGCTATGTACGAGCTCAGGACGATCTTCATCAGAGCAGCAAATAGCCCCCACATATACCTCAATCAGAAAAAACAAAGCTAGAGACGGGAGAGACACCCCCCGTCCGAGGCCGCCGCACAGCTAGTCTGTCCCGGCGCGGGTAGGCGACGATGGACAAGCACCCCCATCCATAACCCCGCATGCAAGCGCCATGGGGCCGGGCGAGACTTTTTTCTCTAAGCCGGAAAATAGTTATATAAGCAGATGTATTATGAACACGTATGGTCAGGGTAAGTAGGCGTGAGTTCTTAAAGGCAAGCTCTCTTGCCGCAACACTTTCGGCGCTTAACTGGCCCGCCCTGGTCAAAGCAGCTGGAGAGGCGATTAAAGACGGCGCGATAAACGTCGTCTGGTTTGAGGCACAGGACTGCGCCGGCAATACCACGGCGGTTATTCAAGCCACAGACCCCTCGCTTTTAGACGTGTTGCTAGGCACAACGCCCCTCGTAGGCCCCGGCACAGTCCGCCTAATATTCCACGAAACTGTCATGCCTCAATGGGGGACTTACCACGTGAAGGAGGCCGCTGACGTGGCAAACGAGAAGGTGCTAGAAGAGTACGTGGCGTCGCAACCTCCAATCAGCGATGCTATGAAGATATTAGAAGAAATCGCAGAAGGAAAATACGGGCCGTACGTCCTCGTCCTTGAGGGAAGCTTCCCGCAGGAGTACGGCATCGAGGGGTCAAACATAAAGACCCCCGGCGGGTATTACTGCGTTGTAGGCCACAAGACTTGCACGGCGTGGCTGAAATCTCTGCTGAAAAACGCCCTCGCCGTAGTCGCCGTAGGCAACTGTGCCGCATACGGCGGAATACCGGCTAATAAGGTCTTGGAGCCGCCGCCCGGCTTCAACTACGCGACATGGTCCCAGTCCCCAACAGGCGCCATAGGCTTCTTCGATGACCCCTTAAGAGGCATAAAGGGCGTGATACACCAGCCCTACTTCCAGCCAGAAGTCGAGCCGTTCCGCAAGTATATAGACGAGGGAGGCGTCCCCGACTTAAAAACAATGAAGCCAGCCGTCGCGGTGCCCGGCTGTCCCGCCAACGGCAACGGCATAATGAGGA